>JADJZB010000020.1:300000-397437 GCA_016719485.1 Holophagales bacterium | reverse complement strand
GTGGCACCGACATCCTCGTGCTCGTCGACAAGTTTCCGCCGAGGCCCGCGGAAGCGTTGCCGCGATGAAGGCCGAGATGGAGTCGCGCCTCGTCGAGTCGCGCCGGCAGCTCTCTCGCGTCGGCCGAGGGAACCGGATCTGGAACCTCCGGTTCCCGGGTGGGGAGGCCCTGACCGCCACGGCGGGATCGTCTGTCCGGGACGTCCTGACGCGTCCCAGCAGGCTAACCCAACCTGCAGCGCCTCCTCCTCGTCACGATCATCTTCTTCGGCGGGACGATCGTTCTTCTTCACCGTCTCCGTCCGGGAGCGGCGATAGCGCGCGGCGAGCGACCTGCTGCGGTCGCGACCCTACGGGTCATGGAGAGTCCCGCCCGCCGCGGCGCGACCCCGGTCACGGTCTCGCCCCCTCGTCACCTCTCGCCCGAGGCCCCCCTCGTCGTCTACGACCTCGCCCGGTTTTCCGCGCCGGCGGCAGCATGGGTCGTCACGAGGATGCCCGGTCCCGGACGTCAGCGCACTGTCTGCGTCTCCGCGGCCTCGCTCGCCCTCGCTCCCCTTCACGAGCGCCATGACGGCCCTCCCCGTGACCGACTGCCTTGGTTTGATCCTCCAGACCGTTAAGCTTCGCAGTCCTCCTCGGATTCCCATCTTCACCGGGGCTGCCTCGTCGGGCTCCGCGGTCGGAGACAGAGTGTGGACGCTCCTGTTGCCAGACCCGGCTCCTCGTCGTTCTGCCCGGAGTCGCGCTACTTCCGGCAGCTTCCTCGGGTGGGTCGGGTCATGACCATCCTGAGCGACGGCGCGCCTGGCACCCTCGCGGATCATCCCGATCGCGCGTATCTACCTCGTCGTCTCCGCCCAGTTCCGCACGCTCGCCCGGGCCCGGCCTAGCCTGTTACATGGTCCGGTCGAACGCCGACCTCGTTTATGCGACGTGCAGGAAGGCCCCAGAAGTCTCGGCGATCGCAGCTGCGGCGTTCTCTCCATCCGCGCATTTGGTCTCGGAATCCCGCTTCGGCGGATCCTCGACGCGGTCCTCGCCGTAAAGACACCTTCGGGTCGGTCTCTGACATCGGCCGGTCCCATCTCGGCTTCTTCGTCCTCTGGTCGCGTCCTCGCCTCCCGGCTCCTCCAGTTCCTCATGGCGGAGGAGGTCCTGCCGCGGCTCGACCTCCGGAGAGGAACGGCCGTCGCGATCTGGGACGACCCGTTACCTCGTACTCGCGGGTTCGTCCCGCGTCTGGCGCCGCTTTCGGCATCGACCTGACGACGTTCGCCCCCGCGGGCGCCCTCGGGGTCGGCGTCGGCTTCGGCCTCCAGAACATCGTGAGCAACTTCATCTTCGCTTATCCTCCTTCAGCGTCCTATCGAGGTCGGGGACGCCGTCGACGTCGCCGGCGCAGCGGGGACGTGACGCAGATCGGCATCCGGGCGCGACGGTCCACACGCTCGACGGGCGGACGTCATCGTCCGGTACGCCGACCTGATCTCGAAGGCCGTCACCAACTGACCGGCTCGAACCCAAACCGGCGCTTCGACGTCCCCGTCGGCGTCGCCTACGGCTCGCCTCTCGAGATCACAGCGCAGGCGCTCCTCGCGGCCGCGCGACGGACGCGGGCGTCTCCCGGACCCGCTCCCCGAGGCGTTCTTCCAGTCGTTCGGCGAGAGCCCCCACGGACTGGAGGCTCCGCCTCTGGGTGAAGATGCTGGAAGATTCCCCAAGGTCCTCAGCGAACCTGAAGAGGGCCGTGAGCGAGGAGGCTCGAAAAGGCAGAGATCGAGGTCCCCTTCCCGCAGCGCGACTCCACGTCCGCTCCGTCGCCCCCAGGTACGCGAGGTGCTCGGCGGGAGGGACTTTTCCACCCCTCTCCCCCCTCCCCAGCAGCGCGAGGCGCCGCGCCGAGCTCCCGTTCCTGACAGATCCCGTTCCACCGCCCAGCCCCTTGCCCGCTCCTCCGACCTCCACTTGCCCGCCCCACAAACTCCTGGTCCTCGTGAACCGCCCCCGCGCGCTCTATGCGGCGTTTGATCGCTTTCCGACCCGAAAGGCGCGTCGACGCACATCGCCCGTTTCGCCCGGCGCGTCTTCGCGAGGAGTACGGCGGCGGCCTCCTCTACGTCGTCGGGGACGAGCGGCTCCCCGTCCACCAGGTCGAGGAGGACGTGGAGATCGTCCGCTTCTGTGCGCCTCCCGAACTTCCTCGACCGGGCAGTCGCCTTCGGACAGCACCTCTCGCGTCTTCTCGACGGGGCGGGCGACGACCTCGCAGGTTCGCCACTTCCGAGACCCGTGGTCCGGCGTCCCGATCCTCGAGGGTCCCCACCGGTACGCGACCGTCTTCGAGGTCAACGCCTTCCATCCATCGGAGCTGCCGTACGCCCCTCGATCGCCCCGCGGACCTCGAGAAGATCCGTGCCGCCGAGGGCTTCTGCCTCGACGCCGCCAACCGGATCGTCACCCCTTCCCGGACGACGCGTGGCTTCGTCGCAGCAGGGCGTCCCCTCCTCGAAGATCGACGTCGTGACGAACGGCGCGGACCCCGTCCCACGGCCCCCCGTCCCTTCGAGGCCCCGATGCCTACCTGATCTACTTGCCGCGCTCCAGTCCCCGGGCGGAGAGGGCGTCGACCGCTCCTGCGTGCATTTGCCCGCCTCGCCGACCCGGAAGAGCTCCGGCCTCGTCGTCTGCGGCTCCGGTGCGGTCGCGCCCGGCGCGCTGCCGAGAAGCTGGCGGAGAAGCTCGGGCTGGGTGAACGGGTCCCTGGCGCTGAGGCTCCCGCAGTCGGAGCTCGCGCCGTGGCTCTCGAACGCCCTCCTCTCCGTCACCCTCCGCGCCTGCTCGCGCAACGTGGAACAGGGATGCGCCCCGCTGAAGATCCTCGAGTCGATCGCCGCGGGCGTCCCGGTCGTCGCCTCCGACCTCCCGCCGGTCAGGGAGATCGTCACGGACGGCGTCGAGGGGCGGCTCGTCGCTCCCGACCGGCCCGCCGAGCTCGCCTCGAGCCATCCGCCTCCTCCTCCACTTTCCCGGGCTCCGGGAAGAGATGGCCCGGTCGCGCGGGAGAAGGCCGAACGTGAGCTTTCCTGGGACCGCTCCGTCGCCCCTTCTCAAGGACGTCTACCGCTCGCTGCGGCCCGCCGCAGCGGCATCACCGGTCACGAACCCGACCCCGGAGGACGAGCATGTTCAAGGCTCTCAAGGCGTTCCGGTCGCTCTCGCCTGAGCAGAAGGCGCTTCTGGAGACGAAGCGGGTCTCCGGCGAATGCGAACCCCGGGTCTCATCGACCTCCTGCGGCCGATCGCCGAGTACGACCGGCTGAGCGACAAGGAGCGGATGCCGATGGGCTGCTCCACGGCGGCTCTCTTCGTCCTCTCGCTCGTCCTCCTCGTCGTGGCGGCCAACGTTTCGTTCTTCCTGCTCCCGCTCTCTGTCGCCGCCCTCGGCGGTGCGGTCTTCCTCCTCGTGACCGTCCTCAGACTCCGGAAGCTCGACCTCTCGAACAACTTCCGGCAGGTCGCGATGCCGTCTTCGCCGTCCTCAAGGAGGACATGGAGCCGGGCGCGACGATGAACGTGCGGCTCGACCTCTCGTCCCCGACGGCCAAGGCGAAGAAGACGGGGGACCGGGAAGCCGTACGAGCGAGGCATCTACCACAAGGTCGTCGACACGACGTACGTCGACCCGTGGTTCGGCGGCGGCACCCGCCTCGTCGACGGGAGCCTCCTGCAATGGGACGTGACCGACGAAGTCGTCGAGAGCCAGCGGACGAAGAGGACCGCGAGGAAAATCAAGACGAAGACGAAGTACGAGAAGCGCACGACGATCTCCGTCACCGTCGCCCTCCCGCACAAGGAGTACGCCGTGACGAACCTCCCGGCGGACGAGGGCGAGAAGGTCAAGGTCCGCGAGGCGAAGCGGACGACCTTCCGCCTCGCGAAACGGGTCAAGGCGAAATCGATCGACCCGATCGATCCCCGGGAGATCTTCGACATCATCTCCGAGGCCTACAAGCGCGTCCGGCCGGCGGTCGCGGAGGGGAGCGCGTCATGACGGGTTGCGAGTGCAAGAGCGGGTTCTTCTCCCTCCGCGACTGCGACGGGGCGCCGGCCGGCTCCTGCTCCGGGTGCGGCCGCACGGTCTGCTCCCGGCACCTCTCGCCGGCGAGCGGCTTCTCGCAGTGCCTCGACTGCCACGCGCGCTCTGCGCAGCAGCCCGGCGAGGAGCAAACTCACCCGAAGGGTGCCGCCGAGGACCCCGCCCTCGACGACGAGTGGACCTACGGCGCGCGCCACCGCTTCTATTCCTCCGGCTATCACCCGCTCTACACCGGCTCGCACTACAACCGCTACTACGACAGCTACGACACCCGCTCCTTCGACGAGACGGAGGCCGGCGGAAACCGAGACTGACGACGGCGGCGCGGGGTTCGGGGACAGCTGACGTTGCGGCCGCTCGTCCTCACCGAGAACTACCCGCCCGACCGGGGCGGGATGGCGCAGTCGTGCGACCGGATCGTCCGCTCCTCCGTTCCGCGGGCCTCTCCGTCGACGTCGCACACTTCGGGCGCAAGGAGCACAGGCCCCGGCTGGAGCGGCAGGAGGGGGGTGTCCTTCTCGCGTTCCCCTTCGACGACGACCCGTCGCACGCGATCAACCTCCTCTGGAACGAGGTCTGCCGCCTTCCCGACGCGCCGTCCCACGTCGTCGCGTTCGGAGGGCCACGCCCGTCCTCGCCGGACCTGCCCTCGCGGCATGGCTCAGCGTTCCTCTCGTGACGCTCCTGCGCGGCAACGACTTCGACACGGGCCTCTTCTCGCTCCGGCGCGGGTGGGCGCTGAGGGACGCCCTCGCCCGCTCCGCCGCCGTCGCCACCGTCTCTCGCGACCATCTGCGGAAGGTCTCCGCGCTCTACCCTGCGGCCGACGTCCGCTTCATCCCCAACGGCATCGACCCGGCCGAATGGTCCCTCGTCCTCACGACCTCGAGCGGGCCGCGCGATGGCGGGCCGATCACGTGAGCGAGGGCAAGCGCGTGCTCGGGATGTTCGGCCACCTCAAGCTGAAGAAGGGAGGGGCGTTCTTCCTCGACGCGCTCCGGCGCGCGGGCGTCGACGGACGGCTCCATTTGCTCATCGTCGGCGACGCCGAGCCGGAGATGATCGCGCACCTCTCGTCGATCGCGTCGGCCGTCTCGTGGACGCACGTCCCGTTCGTCGACCGCTTCGAGCTCCTCCCCTATTACGCCGCGTGCGACGCCGTCGTCATCCTCGTTCTACGACGGCATGCCGAACGTCCTCCTCGAAGCCGGGGCGCTCGGCGTCCCGTCCGTCGCCTCGACGGCCGGCGGCATGGCCGACCTCCTCACCGGCGGCGAGAACGGCCTGACGTTCCCTCCCGGCGACGTCCACGAGTGCCGCCGCGCGCTCGTCGAGCTCGCCGGAATGCCCCTCGAGGCGCTGCGCCGCATGGGCGAGCGCCTGCGAGCCACGATCCTCCGCGACTTCCACCACGAGGCCGAGGCCTCGCGGTACGTGAAGCTCCTGACGGAAACCGCCGGCCGCACCCTCCGGCCGGCCACCGCGAACGCGCACACGGAGAGCTGAGCCATGAAGACCCGTCCCACCTTCCTCCTCGCCTTGTCCCTTCTCGTCGCCGCCCTCCCGGCCGCCGCCGTCACGCCCGTTTCCCCACCCGACCCGAACACCGTCGTCGTCCGCTCCTCCGGTGGATCGAAGAGCATCACCGTCGTCGAGAAAGGGAATGCGCTCGAGATCGTCCTTCCGAACGGCGACCGCCTCGTCGGCGACCCCAAGGGCGACAAGCGGAAGTACCGCCGCGCCTCGGGCGGCCCGCAGCTCCTCGAGGTGAAGGCGGGCGACGGCGGCTTCAAGCTCCGGACCACCGACGGCAAGCTCCTCTGGAAGGTCAAGATCGCCGAGGACAAGATCAAGGTCAGCGACAACGAGGAGAACGCGAACCCCTGGTCGCTGAAGACGAAGTACGAGGACAAGGTCAAGGTCGTCGACGCGTCCGACAAGGAGATCGCCGAGGTGCGCTTCTACCCGGACAAGACGAAGGTGAAGGGTGCCGCCGGCGCCAGGCTGTGGGAATGCGCTTCCCCGCGGCGGCGGTCCGCGGCCTTCGGGGTCCTCGCGCTCGACCGGATCCCCGAGGAGCACCGGGCGATCCTGATGGCGGAGATCCTCGCGCGCCGCCGCTGACGCCGGGGCCGATGCTCCTCTACTACGCGATGGGGGGCGGGCTCGGGCACCTGACGCGGGCCCGCGCCTTCCTCCACACCCTCGGCCTCGAAAGGGAGGCGACCCTCTTCACCTCGTCGCGGCTCGCGGGCGACCCGCGGGTCACCGGGGGCCTCCCCGTCGTCCACGTCCCGGCGGAGCTCGACGGCGACCGCGAGGGCCTTCGTGCATTCCTCGAGCGGGCGATCGCGGACCTCGGCGCGAGCCGCCTCGTCGTCGACGCCTTCCCGGCCGGCCTCCTCGGCGAGCTCGCCGAGTGGAGCCTCCCCTCCGGCCTCGCGCTCTGGCACGTCGCCCGTCTCCTCCGCTGGGAGCGGTACTCGGCCGACACCTCCCCTCTTCTCCCCCGATTCGAGAAGACCTTCGTCCTCGAGGAGTTGCACGACGACCATCGGCGCGCGCTCGAGGCGGCCTCGGTCGAAACCCGTCACCTCGACCTCGTCGACCCTCCCTCCACCCCGGCGGAGCCTGTCGGGTACCCCTACGCCCTCGTCGTTCACAGCGGCCCCGACGAGGAGACGAACGACCTCGTCGCCTGCGCGCGGGAGCTTCTTCGGGCCGCCGGCAGCGAGGCACGCATCGTGGTCGCCTCTCCGGAAAGGCCGCGGGACCTTCCGCCGGACGTGTCGTGGCGCAACGCTTTCCCCGCGACGGCTCTCTACGCCGGGGCCGAGCGAATCGTCACGGCGGCCGGCTTCAATGCCGTACGTCAGACGGCGCCGTTTCGCGCGAAGCGCTTCCTCGTCCCCTATCCCCGGCGCTTCGACGACCAGTTCGCCCGCGCGACGCGGCTGAGGTAGTGATTCCTCGCGTACCGGCCTGCCCGGCGCCGCCCGGTCTCCCGGCCGGCGATCCGCTGTAACTTTCTGGCGCCCCGGGTGTCCTAGGAGTCCAGATGCACGCTCTCGAGCTCCAGAATGGCGAACCGTCGGAGTGGAGGGCGGCGTTCTCCGCCCACTCCGGCCCCGTCCTCGGGTTCCTGAAGCGCCGTGTCCCGCCCGAGGAGGCCGAAGACCTCCTCCAGGAGACGTTCCTGAGGGTGATGCGGTCCGGGCCGCCCGAGCGAATCGAGAACCTGCGGTCCTATCTCATGGCGACCGCGAAGCACCTTTCCCTGAACCGGCTCCGTCGCCCACGACCCGTCGAAGCGCCTGCGGGAACCGCTCCCGGCAACCTCGACGGTCTCCCGGCGAAACCGTCCGGGGCCCCACGAGGAAGCGTCGTTCCGCTTCCTCTCGGACGCCCTCACTCGAGCCCTCGCCGACCTCCCGGCCGCCCACAGGAGGGCCTTCGAGCTGGCCGCCCTCGAGGGCTTCTCGTACGAGGAGGTGGCGCGGGCCACCGGCACGACGCTCGCCCAGGTCAAGGTCCACGTCTACCGCGCCCGGCGACGCCTCGTCGACGCCCTGGGCCCCTACCGGGGAGGAAGCCCGACATGATGCCGCTGGCCCCGTCCGAGCGCTGCGACGCTCACGCCCTGGAGATCTCCGCATTCCTCGACGGGGAGCTCCCGTTCCCCGCGTGCCTCCCGGCCGTCGACCACCTCGCCTCCTGCGAGTCGTGCCGCCTGTTCTACGTTGGCACACGACGTCTTTCCGAACGCCTCTTCGCGGCGCCGGCTCCGCCCGCCACAGACGCCGCCTGGGAACGGATCGCCGGCGCAGGGCCCTCCCCTGCCGCGCGTTCCCGGAGGCTCTTCGCCCCGCGATCGCTGAAGGCCCTCGGCCTCGCCGCCGCGGTGGTCCTCGCGGCCGCCCTCGGCGTCGCCCGGTTCCGCGAGCCCTCCCCGACCCCACCGTCCCCGACGACCTCGCCGACCGCCGGGCGCGAGATCGTCGTCGAGGGAGCCCGGGGCCGGATGACCGACGAACGTTTCCTCTCCCTTATCGCCGAGATCCTCTCGGCCGACAGCCGCTACCACCGCGAGACCGAACGGGTCCTGAGGTTCGTCCTCCGCCGGGAGGGCTTCGACGAGCCCGCGGAGCCCCATGCGCCCACGACCGAAGGCCCCGAAGCCGGGGAGGGCGACACCGAGGACGGCGAGCCCGTGCGCGGCGGCCGCACGCCCATCCCGCTCGCTTCCTGAACCGAGGAGACACGCCATGAAGTCCGCCCGAAGCCTCGCCCTCCTCCCCATCCTCTCCCTCGCCTTCGCCGCCGCGCCCGAGCTTCGCGGGTCCGACGCGAAGGGGTACCTCTATGGAAACGTCCTGACGAAGAGCGGGACGAAGTACGAGGGGCGCCTCCGGTGGGGGAACGAGGAGGCGTTCTGGACCGATCACTTCAACGCGACGAAGGACGAGCGACCTCTCGTCGGCGAGATCCCGCGCAAGCACCGGGACTCCAGCGAGCCGATGAGGGTCTTCGGTATCCCCGTCGGCATTCGCTGGTCGGACACGAACCGACAGCTCGTCGTCCGCTTTGGCGACCTGAAGGCGATCGTTCCCTCGGGCGCAGGCGGCGGGACCTTCGTGACGAAGGACGGCGAGGAGGTGCGGTTCGGCGACGGCTCCAACGACGTCGGTGCGCGGATCACGGTCTGGGACGCCTCCCTCGGGGAGGTCCGCGTCCCGTGGGACAAGATCGGTCGCATCGAGTTCAGGCCAGCCCCGGCCGAGCTCACGGGAGTCCCGGCGCGGCTCTTCGGCACCGTGAAGACGGAGGCCGGGACGTTCCGCGGGACCCTGCAGTGGGACAAGGAGGAGTGCCTCGCCACCGACGTCCTCGACGGCAGCTCGGACGACGGGAAGATGAAGGTCGAGATGGGGAAGATCCGCGCGATCGAGCGGGAGGGGTGGCGCGCCTCGAGAGTCTTCCTCAAGGACGGGCGCGACGTCGTCCTCCGCGGGACGAACGACGTCGACGACGACAACCGGGGCCTCTTCGTCGACGACCCGCGCTTCGGCCGCGTCCTCGTCCCGTGGTCCGCATTCGAGAGGGTCGACTTCGAGGACGGCGGCTCGGGCCCCGGCACCGACGAGTTCCCGGCGCTCGGACCGCTCCGCGGAACGGTGACGACGCGCGACGGGAAGACCCACAGGGGAAACGTCGTCTTCGACGTCGACGAGAGCCGCGGGTGGGAGATGCTCGACGGCGACCAGGACGGGATCACGTACAGCATCCCGTTCGCTCAGATCGCCTCGGTCGCCCCCTCGGGCGGACGCCGCACGCGGGTCACGTTCCGCGGCGCGAAGGAGGAGCTCGTCCTCGAGGAGTCCGCGGACGTCACCGAGCGCAACGCGGGGATCTTCGTCCTGGCCGGAGGGAAGAAGACCTACGTCCCGTGGGACGAGGTGGGCCGGATCGACTTCGAGAGGTGAGGCGGGAGCGCGGGCGGCTCCGTCTCCCGGAAGCTGCTCGCGGGGAACCCGGGGCGGCGGACGATGGGTTGGGCGTTCAGTGCACCGTCTCGCTCTTCGAGGCCGAGACCCGCGGGCGAGTCATGCGACGGACCTTCGAAGAAACAGGGCTCATTGTCCTCATTCCTCCAATCGATACAATTCATGGATGGCAGGGCTCGACCTCCAGCAGCTCCGCGCCTTCCACGCCGTCGCCCGGTTCGGCGGCTTCTCGGCCGCGGCCACTCGCCTCCACCTGACGCAGAGCGCGGTCAGCCACGCCGTCGCCAAGCTCGAGCGCTCTGCGAAGGTCCGGCTCCTCGACCGGCGCGGACGGAAGGTCGTCCCGACGCCCGAGGGAGAGATCCTCCGCGAAGCGTGCGAGCGGGTCTTCGCGACGCTCGAGGCCGCCGAGGAGGAGCTCCGGCGCGAGCGGCAGCGCGCCGAGGGGCGGATTCGCCTCGGCGCGACGGTGGAGTTCGGGACGAGCGTTCTGATGCGCCACATCCGGCCGTTCCTCGAGGCGAACCCCGGGATCGAGATGGATTTCGTCCTCTCGCACGACCTCCTGACGCCGCTCCTGCGCGACGACCTCGACCTCGCCATCGACTGCGTCACGCACGCCAGCCCCGACCTCGAGAGGACGCCCCTCTTCCGCGAGGCGTTCATGGTGGCCTGCGCGCCCGACTACCTCGCGGCGCACCGGATCGAGGAGCCGGCCGACCTCGCCCGCTGCGCCGTCCTCTCCATAGACAAGGGGTGCGCCTGGTGGGAGCGCTTCCTCGGCGCCTTCCCGAAGAGCCGCCGCCCCTCCTTCGGCCGCGTCGTCGCCATCAACCACCTCCGCGGCCTCATCACCGCCGCGGCGAGCGGCCTCGGCGTCCTTCTCGCGCCGAGCTACAGCGTCAAGGGAGAGCTCGACCGCGGTGCCCTCGTCCCGCTTTTTCCAACGATCCGTCCCCTCGAGGACCGCTTCGCCCTCTACCAGAAGTCCGGCAAGGCGCGCCTCGCCAAGCACCGCCTCCTGACGAAGTACCTCCAGGAGCTGACGCCGGCGGAGTTCGGGGCGTGAGCTGAGGCACCGGGATCCCAGAACCGCGAGTCCAGGAGCCTCGGCCGTCGCAGCCCGTCAGGGCGCTTTCGTCAGCTTCTCGAGCGCCTCTATGCCGTTGACGTTCTTCGGGTCGAGCTCCACGGAGCGGCGGTAGGCGGCGATCGCTTTCTCCTTCTCGCCGGCGGCGAGAAGGGCCTCGCCGAGGCTGTCCCAGGGGTTGCCGTTCAGCGGGAAGAGCTCGGTGTTCAGCGTGAAGACCTTCACCGCGTCCGCCGCGCGCTTCTCCCCGAGGAGCCGGTATCCCGCCGCGTTGAAGTGGGCTTCCTCGAACGTCCAGGCCGACGGCTCCTTCGCCTTCAGCTGGCGCAGGCGCGCCAGGGCCGCATCGAGCCCCTCGTCGCGGACGAGCTTCGCGAAGAGCCCGTCGGCCGAGGCGGGCGCGAGCGGGGCCTCCGGGTCGAGGAGGTTGTGCCCGAAGTCGTTCCACATCTGCGACGCGTTCGTCAGGACGACGACCGCCCGGCGGGCCTCGAGGTCGAGCCCGAGGTAGGTCCGGAACCCGCCGGTGCCGCCCCAGTGCCAGGTGATCGTCCGCGCGCCGGGTCTCCCGACCATCCAGGCGAGGCCCACCTGCTGGCCCTCCTTCATCGGGACGCGCGGCACGTGCGCCACCCGCATCGCTCCGTGGAGCCGGTCGCCGCCCGGCAACAGGTTCGCCGCCGCGAAGGCGAGCATGTCGGCCGCGGTCGATCGGATCGCGCCTGCGGCGGGCAGAGTCCCGAGGTCCCACATCGGCGCGGGCGCGAACGCGTCGTCGAAGCCCTGGACGGCTCTCTTCTGGAGTGCCGGCGAGAAGCCGACGGACGTCTCCTTCATCCCCAGCGGGCCGAGGAGGCGCTGGGCGACGAGCGTCGCGTACGGCGTGCCCGCCCGCCGTTCGAGCGCGTGGCCGAGAAGGCCGTAGCCGATGTTGGAGTAGAGCCACGACTCGCCCGGGTCCCGCGTCAGTTCGTACGAGGCGAGGAACTCGTAGAGGCGGGCGACGGTGTAGTCGGCGAACGGGTCCTTCGGGTCGGCCGGCCGGAAGTTCGTCGGCATCCGGGGAAGCCCCGACGTGTGAGTGGCCAGCGTCGCGAGGGTGATCGCCTTCCCCCCTCGGTCCGGGACACGCGTCCCTGCGGGAAGGTACTTCGCGACCGGGTCGTCGAGGGCGACCTCGCCGCGCGCGACCATGTCGGCGAGAAGGGTCGCGGTGAAGGTCTTCGTGATCGAGCCGATCTCGAAGAGGGCGTGCTCGTCGAGAGGGACTCCGCTCCCCGAGGTCCCCGCGGCGACAAAACGTCGCGTCCCGCCGGCATCGAGGAGCCCGACCACGACGCCGACGCCCCCGCCGCGCGCGAGGCGCTCGTCGAGCCGGCGCCGGATCTCGTCGTTGCCGGGGAAGAAGGCCTGCCCGAGAGCGGAGGGCGCGAGGAGCAGCGCTCCGAGGATTCCCGCGAGGACCGCCCTGTTCCGCATGCCGTGGCTCATTTCGCCACCTCCCGGAGCGGAGATACGCAGCCCGCGCCCTTCCGGTTCGGAGAGAATGGGGTCAGGTCTTGATTTTCTACTATAGCGATCGCCCGACACCCTCGGGTTCCCCGCCGAGAGTCCGCCGTGGGGAGGGTGCGCCGCCAGGTCGAGGGCCCTTCCGGAGCGGCCGAAGGGAGCCCTTCTCCTCACCGCGCGGGCTCCCCGAGGAGAAGCCACCTGAGATAGGCTCGCAACCGCCCCATCGATCGAGAGGAGCCCGGCCGACGGCGGGGGCCCTGGAAACGGGATGAAGCGGGATCTCCCACGGGAACCTCTTTCCTCGAACGTGCCTCGGAGGTGACGTCGATGACGAAGCTGAGGGTCGCTTCCTTCTCGATCTCGATCGACGGGTTCGGCGCCGGGCCCCGCCAGAGCCTCGAGAACCCGCTCGGGTTCGGAGGCGCCCAGCTCCACGCCTGGGCCTTCCCGACCCGGACGCTCCGGCGGAAGGTCTTCGGCAGCGATGGCGGGACGACGGGCCTCGACGACGACTTCGTCGCGCGCGGGTTCGAGAATGTCGGCGCCTGGATCCTGGGCCGGAACATGTTCGGCCCGGTCCGCGGCCCGTGGCCCGACGGGAGCTGGAGAGGCTGGTGGGGCGAGGACCCGCCCTACCACGTCCCGGTCTTCGTCCTGACGCACCACGCGCGGCCTCCGCTCGCGATGGAGGGCGGAACGACGTTCCACTTCGTGACGGGAGGGATCCACGAGGCGCTCGAGCGGGCGCGGGAAGCGGCGCAGGGCCGCGACGTCCGCCTCGGGGGCGGCCCGGCCTCGATCCGGCAGTACCTGCGCGAGGGGCTCGTCGACGAGCTGCACCTCGCGATCGCCCCCGTCCTCCTCGGCGCCGGCGAGCGGCTCTTCGAGGAGATCGACCTCCGCGCGCTCGGCTACGCCTGCACGCGCCACGTCGCGTCCGAGCACGCGACGCACGTCATCCTGGAGAGGGCGGCTCGCCCCTGAGGCAGGCCCCTGTCACGGAAAGGAGCCCCGACATGCCGAACACCATCCGCTTCCACCGCGTCCTCCGCGCCTCGCCCGACCGCGTGTACCGGGCGTTCCTCGACCCGGACGCGATGGTGAAGTGGCTCCCGCCGAACGGCTTCACCGGGAAGGTCCACGCGATGGACGCGCGCGTGGGGGGCTCCCACAGGATGTCGTTCACGAACTTCACCACCGGGTCGAGCCACTCCTTCGGCGGGACGTACCTCGAGCTCGTCCCCGGCGAACGGATTCGCTACACGGATGCCTTCGACGACCCGAATCTCCCGGGCGCGATGCAGGTGACGGTCGCGCTGAAGAAGGTCTCCTGCGGGACCGAGCTGGAAATCACGCAGGAAGGGGTCCCCGACGCGATCCCGACGGAGGCCTGCTATCTCGGCTGGCAGGAGTCGCTCGTGCTCCTCGCCAAGCTCGTCGAGGCCGAGATCCAAGACGGGGCGTGAGGGCGGCGGCACGCGGAGGCTCCCGCGCCGCCCGAGCCCGGAACCACGGAGCCCGCGCCGGTCGCGGGGAGAAGGAGGTCTCATGGGCGTGACGAACACCGTCTCCGGCACCCGGGTCGACGAGGTGGCGGACGGCATCTACCGCATCAGCACCCCGTTCCCCGCAGTCCCCGGGGGTTTCTCCTTCAACCAGTATCTCGTCGCGGATGACGAGCCGCTCCTCTTCCACACGGGGCCGAGAACGATCTTCCCGCTCGTCGCCGAGGCGATCGCGAGCGTCCTCCCGCCGGAGCGGCTCCGTTTCGTCGGCTACTCCCACTTCGAGTCGGACGAGTGCGGGGCGATGCCACACCTCCTCACGGTGGCTCCCGTTGCAGTCCCGCTCTGCGGCGGGGTCAGCGCCATGATCAACGGCGACGCGTTCGACCGCCCGCCGAGGGCCCTTGCCGACGGCGAGACGCTCTCGCTCGGCCGGCACCGCCTCCGCTGGATCGACGCGCCCCACCTCCCCCACGCCTGGGAGTGCGGCTACCTCTTCGAGGAGACGACGGCCACCCTCCTCTGCGGGGACCTCTTCACCCAGGGGGGGGCCGCCAACCCGCCCCTGACGACGTCCGACATCCTCGGGCCTTCCGAGGCCTTCCGGAAGCCGATGGACTACTTCTCGCACGCGAGGAACGTCCGCGCGCTCCTCGCGCCCCTCGTGGCGGCGCAGCCGAAGACGCTCGCGTGCATGCACGGGAGCGCGTGGCAGGGGGACGGCGCGCACCTTCTGGGGGCGCTCGCCGACGCGCTGGACGCCTGACGCTCGACGACGGCTCCGGGGTCGAGGCGCGGGCCTCCGGCTGCGCACGCTGGTGTGGCGCACCCCTCCCGACTGGAGCTAAGGTCCAGCGCCATGCAGTCCTTTCGAATCGCGTTGGCCAACATTCGATTCCCGGAAAGTCCCGGGGAGTCGGTCGCGCTCGCCGAGGAGGCGATCGCCCGGGCGTCTTCCGAGCGCGCCGGCCTCGTCTGCTTTCCCGAATGCTTCGTTCCGGGCTACAGGGGATCGGGCAAGCGGGTGCCTCCGCCGAGCGCGGAGTTCCTCGAGCTGGCGTGGTCGACGATCGCCGCCGCCGCGGCGAAGTCCTCCGTCGCCGTCGTCCTCGGTACCGAACGTCTCGTCGACGGCGCGCTGCGGGCCAGCGCGCTCGTGATCGCTCCCGACGGGACGTTCGACGGTTTCCAGGACAAGGTCCAGCTCGACCCGTCCGAGGACGGCCTGTACTCCCCTGGCTCCGGGAGGCGGCTCTTCCAGATCGGCCCGCTGACGTTTGGAGTGGCGATCTGCCACGAGGGATGGCGATATCCCGAGACGGTCCGCTGGGCCGCCCGGCGCGGCGCCCAGGTCGTCTTCCACCCGCACCTCCACGAGGCCGAGCCGGGCGGCTATGTGCCCGCGACGTTCGCGGACCCCGCGAACACCTTTCACGAGAAGGCGGCGCTGTGTCGCGCGGCCGAGAACACCTGCTACTTCGCGAGCGTGAACTACGCGAGCGCGGGATCTCCGACCACCTCGGCGGTCGTGCGGCCCGACGGCACTCTGCTGTGTCACCAGGAGTACGGCAAGGAAGGCCTGCTCGTCGCGGACCTCGACCTCGCCGCGGCGACGGGCCTGCTCGCGGCCCGCCTCAAGCCCGTCTGACGGCCGGTCGCCGTTACCATTCCGGCAGGAGTCCGCCATGCCGAGAGTCTCTCCGTCGTTGCCCCTGTCTCTCCTCGCCATCGCGTTCGGCGCGAGTCTCGCCTTACCGGCGGTCTCCCAGCCACGGTCGCCGGCCCCGGCGGCCGCCCGGAAGGAGGGTCCAGTGAGCCGTCGCGCGACCGGAACGTTCGAAGTGGTCCTGACGCCGCAGGCGACCGAAGCGGGACCGGGCGTCGCCCGCATGTCCATCGCCAAGAAGCTCCACGGGGAGCTCGAGGCGACGTCAAGGGGGGAGATGCTCGCCGCGAGCACGAGTGTGAAGGGCTCGGCCGGGTACGTCGCGATCGAGCACGTCGCCGGCACGCTGCATGGCCAGGAGGGCACGTTCGTCCTCCAGCACACGGGCACGATGACCCGGGGGGCCCCTTCCCTGGCCGTCACGGTCGTGCCCGACTCAGGAACCGGGAAGCTGACCGGGCTCTCGGGCACGATGGCGATCCGGATCGAAGACGGAGAGCACTTCTACGACTTCGAGTACTCCATCGCACCGGCCCTGAGCGCTCGGTAAGGTCTCCAAGCGGCAGCTCCAGCTCTCTCGGAGGTTCGATGAAGCTCGCGCTTCCGAAGGATGAGAACAGTGAAGACCGACGCACCCGAACCGAAGAGCATCGACGAGTACATCGCGACCTTTCCGCCTGGCGTCCGGAAGATCCTGGAAGACGTGCGGAAGACGATCCGGACGGCGGCGCCGACCGCGGGCGAAGCGATCAAGTACCGGATGCCGACCTTCACCCTGAACGGCAACATGGTCCATTTCGCCGCCTACACCAGGCACGTCGGCTTCTACCCGACGCCATCGGCGATCGAGAAGTTCAGCAGGGAGCTCTCGGCGTGGAAGGGAGCGAAGGGCTCCGTCCAGTTCCCGCTCGACGAACCGATGCCGCTCGCGCTGATCAGCCGGATCGTGCGCTTCCGGGTGAAGGAGCAGCTCGAGCTGGCAAGACGGAATCGGAAAGCGAAGCTGGCGGCTTCCGAGCGCTGACGCGGGCCATACGCCCGCTCCGACAGGACCCCGCGATCGCGGGAGCCAGCCGCCCCCGTGGCCGGGCGGCGGGGAGGCGACATGTGCAGGAACATCCGGACGCTCCACAACTTCGAGCCCCCGGCGACCGAGGAGGAGATCCGGGACGCCTCGCTCCAGTTCGTGAGGAAGCTGAGCGGCGTCACGAAGCCGTCGCGGGCGAACGAGGCCGCGTTCGGCCGGGCCGTCGACGAGGTCGCCGCGGCCGCGCGCCAGCTCCTCTCGTCGCTCGTGACGAGTGCGGAGCCGAGGAACCGAGAGGTGGAAGCGGCCCGCGCGAAGGCCCGCTCGGCGGACCGGTTCCGGGAGACCGCCCGGTGAGAACGGCAAGAGGCCTCCGTAACGACACGGAACGTGCTACCGCGCGAGCCTCCGCGCCGCCGGCACGGAATCGAGGAGGACGACGGTGCCGTCGAGCGGGACCATCGCGAGCCGGGAGCCGTCGGGGCTGAAAGCCGTGGCGTAGACCGTCGTCTCGGCGGGGACGGTCAGGACGTTCGCGCCGGAGGCCGGGTCCCAGAGTCGGAGCGTGCCGTCGCTGGAGGCCGATGCGAGGCGCGTGCCGTCGGGCGAGAAGGCGACAGAGTGGACCGCCTCGCCGTGTCCCTCGAGCCGACGCAGCTCCTTCCCGCTCGCGACGTCGAAGAGGACGATCGCCCGCGCGGAGGAGCCCGCTGCCAGCGTCTTCCCCGCGGGGTCGAATGCGACCTGGAGCGTCCCAGGCGGCTGCTCGAGCCGGCGGACGATGGCCCCCTTCCTCCAGTCCCAGAGTGCCACGCCGCCGTCGGTCCCTCCCGCCGCGAGGAGCGCGCCGTTCGGCGAGAAGGCGACGTGCGCGATTGTTCGGCCAGGATGCTCGAGGGTGGCGTGGAGCCGCCCGTCGGGGACGCTCCAGACCTTCACGAGGCCCTTCTCCGACGGCGAGGCGAGGAGCCGCGAATCGGGCGTGAACGCCAGGCCCTGGCTCCGGCCGGCGGCGAGCTTCTCGAACTCGACCTTCATCGCCCCGTTCGCCGCGTCCCAGAGGACGACGCGCCCGTCGTTCCCGGTCGTCGCGAGCCATCTCCCGTCGGGGCTCCACGAGGCCCTCACGCCCGACTCCTCGTGCCCCTTCCAGCTCCGGAGCGGCTCGCCCGTCGCGACGTCCCAGATGCGGACCCACCCTCCCCAGCCCGTCGAGGCGACCTGGCCGCCGTCCGGCGAGAAGGTCACGTCGTAGCCGCTCGCCTCCGCGCGGAGGAGACGCGTCGGCGAGACCGAGGGCGCCCAGGTGCGGACGGTGCCGTCACCCGAAGCGGTGAAGACGTGAGACCCGTCGGCGCTCGCGGCGACGGCGGTGACGGGCCCTTCGTGCCCGTGGAGAACCGCTCGCTGCTTCGCCGAGCCCACGTTCCACAGCCGCACCGTCCGGTCGCTCCCGGCGGCCGCGAGAAGTCCGGCTTCCATCCACGCGACCCCGTTGATCCACTGTGCCTGCCCCTCGGCCTGCCCGATGAGCGTCGTGGCGAGCCTGGCGGTCAGGACGTCCCAGACGCGCACCGTCCCGTCCTTGGCGCCGACGGCGAGGCTCCTGCCGTCGCGTGAGAAGGCGACCGCCTGGACGGCCTTGTACGCCTCGTCCTTCGGCGGAACGAGCCGCACGGGCGCTCCCCACGCCGAGGTGTCCCAGACGGCGACGTCGTCGTCCCACGTTCCCGCGGCGAAGCGTGTGCCGTCGGGGCTGTACGCCGCGCAGGTGACCGGCTTGACGCCGTGCTCGAGCGAGCGCAGGAGCGCGCCCGTCCGGGGGTCCCACGACTTCACGACGCCCCACGCGCCCCGCTCCTTCGTCCGGTCCCACGAGACGGACGTCAGCTCCGTCCCGTCCGGCTTCCAGGAAACGGCGGCGATCCCCTTCCCCACCCCGTCGAGCCTCAGGACCTCCGCCCCGGTGCCGACGTCCCAGATGCGCACCGTGCCGTCCGAGGAGGAGGTCGCCAGGCGGGCGCCGTCGGGCGAGAAGACGGCGTTCCAGACGGCCGCGCCGTGCCCGGAGAACGTCGCGAGGAGCTTCCCTGTCGAAGAGTTCCAGAGGCGCGCGGTCTTGTCGGCCCCGGCGGTCGCGAGGCGCTTGCCGTCGCGCGAGATCGAGATCCCGAGGATGCGCCCCTCGTGCGCCGCGATCGTCGCGACGCTCTCGTCGGCGCGGGCCGTGAGGTGGCGCCACTCCCAGGCTCGGTGCGGCTCCGGTACTTCGCCGAGCCACCGTTTCGCCGCGTTCGTCTCGTGGAGGCGGAGCGTCGCTTCGGCGGCCGCGGTGGCCGCGAGGGCGAGGCGCCGCTCGAGCCCAGCGGCCGGGGACGCCTGCGGCTCGGAGGCCGTCGCGGGAGCGGCGACCACTGAGGCGGTGACGAGGAGATAGCTCGCCCGGCGGAGCACGGTCAGCCCGCCTCGACGCGCTTCTTCATCCTGTCGAGCGCCTCGCCCCACGCCGCGCGCAGTCCGTCGGCCTCCTCGCGCGTCTGGAGCCGGTCGTGCGTCACCATCACGGTCGTCTTGCCCGGTGCAGGCTGGAACTTGATCTCCACCGGCGTCCCGGGAGCGCTCGCGTCCTTCCAGATCAGCCGGATCGTCTTCCCCGGCGTCACGCCCTTGACGTCGGCAGCGTTCCCGTCCCCGTTCGAGAGGGAGCCGCCCGCCTTCAGGTCGAGGACGTTCTTCGGACCGAACCACGCGTCCAGGGCCTTGCCGGTCGCCCACATCTCCCAGCACTTCTCGGGCGCCGCCTTCACCGACTTCGTCGCGCAGATGGTGTAGCCCTTCCCCTTGCCGTCCTTCTCGACGACCCCCTTGTGCCGCTCGTACTCGACCTGGAGGGTCGCGGACCACCAGGCGTCGACCTTCAGCTCGCCGAAGAGGAGGCCGCCGATCTCCCGCCGGCCCTTCGCCGGGCCACCGAAGGCGTCGAGGACCCTCCACCACTCGGCGAAGCCCCTCCCGGTCTCCTTCCTCACGTTCTCGTCCGACACGACCTTCTCGGATCGCAGCGTCACCTTCATCGCGGATCCTCCTTAACGGGCCCCTTCAACGAAATTGGGCGGAACTGTAAGACTTCTGCGGCCCGGCAAGAAGGAGAAACGGCTCCCGCCGGGCGAGAATCCCGGCTGTCAGGGGGAGAACGTTGAAACGCCGATCGCCGACCGCCGAAGAGACCCGCCTGGCCGCGTCCCGCGACCGTAGGACTCACTGGAAGCGCTGGGGGCCGTACCTCTCCGACAGGCAGTGGGGCACCGTCCGCGAGGACTACAGCGAAGGCGGCACGGCCTGGGAGTCGTTCCCGCACCACCACGCGCGTTCCCGCGCCTACCGCTGGGGCGAGGACGGCCTGATGGGCGTATCCGACCGGCGGCAGGCCCTCTGCTTCGCGCTTGCGCTCTGGAACGGGAGAGACCCCATTCTCAAGGAGCGCCTCTTCGGCCTGACCGGGCACGAGGGAAATCACGGGGAAGACGTGAAGGAGCTGTACTACCAGCTCGACTCCACGCCGACGCACTCGTACATGAAGCTCCTCTACAAGTACGTGCAGGCGGAATACCCGTACGCGCGGCTCGTCGAGGGGAACCGCAGGCGCGGGCGCGAAGAGCCGGAGCTCGAGCTCGCCGACCTGGGAACCTTCGACGCGGGCCACTGGGACGTGATGGTCGAATACGCGAAAGCCACGGCCGAGGACCTTCTCGTCAAGGTGACGGCGACGAACCGCGGCCCGGCGCCCGCGACGCTCCACCTCCTCCCGACGCTCTGGTACCGCAACACCTGGAGCTGGGGCCTCGACGCGCGCCGCCCGCGGATTCGCGAGGCGCCGCCGCGCGCCCGCGCGGCCGTCCTCACCACGGAGCATCCCCTCTACGGGACGCGGTGGCTCCTCGCGGAAGGAGAGCCTGAACTTCTCTTCACCGAGAACGAGTCGAACGCCGAGCGGCTCTGGGGCGTGCCGAACGAGAGCCCGTGGGTGAAGGACGCTTTCCACGAGGTCGTCGTGAACGGCCGCGCGGAGGTCGCGAATCCCGCCCGCGTCGGGTCGAAGGCGGCGACGTGGAACGTCGCCTCAGCAGGCCCGGGCGAGGCGATCGCGCTGAGGCTCCGCCTGGCGGACCAGCTCCCCGCCGGAGACGGCGCGGGGGACGACTTCGACGAGGTCTTCGCGCTCCGCCGTGCC
This sequence comes from Holophagales bacterium, assembly GCA_016719485.1. NCBI lineage: Bacteria > Pseudomonadati > Acidobacteriota > Holophagae > Holophagales > Holophagales bacterium. The sequence goes on along the minus strand of JADJZB010000020.1, from coordinate 376,803 downwards.
GAAGCCGACGCGTTCTACGCGGCGCTCCAGCCGGAAGGGCTCGAAGACGATGCCCGCAACGTCCAGCGTCAGGCGTTTGCCGGCCTCCTGCTGTCGAAGCAGTACTACGCGTACGACGTCGCCCGCTGGCTGAAGGGCGACCCGGCCGGCCCCGAGCCCCCCCGCTCCCGGCGGAAGGGCCGGAACGCGGAGTGGACGCACCTCTTCAACGCCGACGTGATCTCGATGCCCGACAAGTGGGAGTACCCCTGGTACGCGGCGTGGGACCTCGCCTTCCACTGCGTCCCGCTCGCGCTCGTCGACCCCGACTTCGCCAAGGAGCAGCTCGTCCTCCTGACCCGCGAGTGGTACATGCACCCGAACGGGCAGCTCCCCGCCTACGAGTGGGCCCTCGGCGACGTGAACCCGCCGGTCCACGCCTGGGCCGCGTGGCGCGTCTACAAGATCGACGCGGCCCGCTCCGGCCGCCGCGACCGCCTCTTCCTCGAGCGGGTCTTCCACAAGCTCCTCCTCAACTTCACCTGGTGGGTGAACCGCAAGGACGCGGACGGACAGAACGTCTTCGAGGGAGGGTTCCTCGGTCTCGACAACATCGGCGTCTTCGACCGGAGCGCGGCGCTCCCATCCGGAGGGCGGCTCGAGCAGAGCGACGGGACGAGCTGGATGGGGATGTACTGCCTCAACATGCTCGCCATCGCGCTCGAGCTGGCAGGCGAGAACCCCGCCTACGAGGATGTCGCCTCGAAGTTCTTCGAGCACTTCGTCTACATCTGCCGGGCGATGTCGAACGTCGGCAGCGAGAATCTCGAGCTCTGGAGCCGCGAGGACGGCTTCTTCCACGACGTCCTCCACCTCCCCGACGGGCGGCACTTCCCGCTCCGCGTGCGCTCGATGGTCGGGCTCATTCCCCTCTTCGCCGTCGAGACGCTCGAGTCGGAGGTCGTCGACCGCTTCCCCCGCTTCAAGAGGCGGATGCAGTGGTTCCTCCAGAACCGTCCCGAGCTCGCCGCGCACGTCGAGACGCGGACCGAGCCGGGGGGCCGGATCCGGCGCTTCCTCTCCCTCGTGAACGGCGAGAGGCTCCGTTCCGTCCTCGGGTACATGCTCGACGAGAGCGAGTTCCTCTCGCCGCACGGCGTCCGCTCCCTCTCGCGCGTCCACCGCGACCGGCCGTACGTCCTCCGCCTCGACGGCACGGAGCACCGCGTCGGCTACGAGCCGGCCGAGTCGACCACGCCTCTCTTCGGCGGCAACTCGAACTGGCGCGGCCCGGTCTGGTTCCCGGTCAACTTCCTCCTCGTCGAGTCGCTGCAGAAGTACCACCACTTCCTGGGCGATGCGTTCACGGTCGAGATGCCGACCGGCTCGGGACGCCGCGCCACGCTCGACGAGGTCGCGACCGACCTTTCCCGCCGGCTCATCTCCCTCTTCCTCCGCGACGGGGACGGCCGCCGTCCCGCCTTCGGCGGTGACGCGCGCCACCGGTCCGATCCCGCCTTCCGGGACCTCCTCCTCTTCCACGAGTACTTCCACGGCGACGACGGCCGCGGCCTCGGCGCGAGCCACCAGACGGGCTGGACGGCGCTCGTCGCCAAGCTGATCCAGCAGAGCGGGCGGGGAGGAGAAACGTAGGGCGGTCCGGGGCGGCAGGCGGACTCGGCTGGAGCCGTGGACCGCCCAGGTCAGGCCGCAAGCCTGACGGGAATCCTCGCAGCGCGCCGGGGCCCTCCCCGGACGGTAAGCTCCGCACGAACGCCGCCTCGCGGCTGACTCCATGAACGACCCCGAGAAGCCTCGCCGCCGGTGGATCGGCCGCGCCGCGCGGGCGCTGGGCTGGGCCGTACTCGTCCTCCTGGGCCTCGCCGCTCTCCTCTTCGGGCTGCTCCACCTGCCGGCGGTCCAGCGGGCGGCGTCGCGGGCCGCCGTTCGCGAGGCCGGACGGATCCTCGAAGGCTCGGTCGGCACCGGCTCGATACGGTGGAACGCCCTCACGGGGACGCTCGAGGTTCGGGACTTTCTCCTGAGGGGCGAGGGGGAACGGGCCGGGACGGAGATCTCCGTCTCGCGGGCGCATATCCGCATATCCGTACCCGAATATCTCCGCGGTCGCGTCGTCGTCCTCGGCGCCATCGTCGAGCGCCCCTTCGCGCGACTCGCGCTCGACGAGAAGGGCCGGGTGATCCTGCCGTTCCGGATCCCGGAGACGAGAGACGAGGAGCCGACGGCCCGGCCTGACGTCGACGTGCGGAGCTTCCGGCTCACGGACGGCTCCTTCGAGCTGCTCGACCGCGGCAAGGCCGCCCGGCGCATCGACGGCAGCGACCTCGCCCTCGAGGGACGCCTGGGGCTCCGGGACCTGACGTCGACCGGCACCCTGACCCTGGGGTCCATCGACGTCTCCGCCGCGGGACACGAGCCGCTGCGGGGCTCGTCGCTCACGGCCCGCTGGACGACGCGCGAGGACGCGCTCGACCTCGTGGCCCGGCTCGTCGCGAAGGATGCGGGACTGGCGGCGGGGCTCGACGCCGCGGTCCGCGACCTCTCCGGGACGCCAAGCTACACGGCGACCCTCACGACCGAGGGAACGCTCGGCCCGCTCGCCGCGAGGCTCGCGCCGGATCTCGGCCTCGGGGGGACGATCGAAGCCCGGATCGTCGCCTCGGGAACAGGGACGGCGCCGCCGTCGGCGACCGCGACGGCGCGGGCCGAAACGCTCACGCTGCTCGGCCGGACGTTCGAAAGTGTCGACTTTGCGGGAGAAGTGGCCGGAGGGATCCTCCGGAAGGGCAGCCTCGAACTGGCGTCCGGCCAGGGACGTCTCCACGCCGACGCCTCGGGGACCGTTCACCCCGCACCGAAGGACGTGAGGTTCTCGATTCGGGCGGAGAAGCTCGACCTCGCGCGGCTCCTCGTCCTTCCAGCCGGAGCACCGAAGCTCGCGGGAACGCTCGGCGGCACGGTCGAGGGAACCCTGGCGCGTCCGGTTCTCGAGGGGATCACGGCCACGGCCGACCTCGCCCTCGCCGGGGCACGGTCAGCCGCCCGCGGCACGCTCGCCCCGGACGCCCGCGCCCGGCTGAGCCTGTCCGGTGGGATTCTGACGGCCGAGACGGTGAAGCTGACGGAACGGGAGACGACCGCCGAGCTGAGCGGCCGCTACGACCATCGGCAGCGGACGTTCGAGGGTCGCGTCGACGTCGAATCCGGAAACGTCGGCCCGTGGCTCGCGATGCTCGGAATCGAAGGGAAGGGCCAGCTGACCGCGCACCTGAGCGGCGGCGGGCCCGTGGTGCGCCCCGTCCTGGACGGCCGTCTCCGCGCCCGCGCGCTGACCGTCGCCGGCGCGCGGATCGATTGCGTCGAGCTCGATGCGAAGGCGAACGGCGCGACGTTCACGGTCTTCAACGGCTCGGCCGCCGCGTACGACGTCACCGCCGGCATGGAGGGGGACGGACGCCTGCCCCTTCCGGGGGTGAAGTCCCCCGAGATCGACCTGCGCGTCCGCGGCATCCTGTTCCGCAGGCACCCCTTCCCCGACGTGGACGCGCACGCCGCCCTCGGCGCGACGGTCGAGGCGCGGCTCGGCACGGCCGACGGCCGGCTGACGGCAAAGGCCGTCGCGCCCGCTCGCGGCGGCTTCGAGGCCGAGGCCACGCTCGTGCGATTCGACCTCTCCCCTCTGGCGGCTGTCCTTCCCTCTCACCTCGCCGACTTCCACGGCGAGGTGTCGGGCCACCTCGCGGCGAAGCGGTCCCGTAACGGCCCGCTCGAGGCGACGGTGAGCCTCGGGGACGCGTTCGTCGCCGCGGCCGGCCGCCGGCTTTCGACGTCGGGAGGCGAGGCCACCGTTCGTGGAGAGCGGATCGACCTCGCGGGGCTCGAGCTGAAGGGTGACGACGGAAGCCACGGCACCCTCTCGGGTGGCGGGAACCTCGACGGGAGCGCCCTCGACGTCGTCGTCCGTCTCGAGGTCCCGGATCTCTCGGCGTTCGAGCCGCTCCTCCCGCCCGAATCGAGAAGCGCGGCGAAGCCAGCTTCCACGGAAAACGGAACTGACCCCAAATCCAGGTCCGGGGTGCTCGGTGGAAGCGTGTCGGTGGACGTGCGGATGGCCGGGGAGCTCGAACGCCCCGGGCTCACGGGAACCGTGAAGGTCCGGGACCTCGTGGCTCTCGGAGGGGCGCTCTCGAAGCTCGATGCCGCCCTGACGCCGACCGACGAGGGCCGGGTCGTCGCCGCCGTCACGCTGGCGGGTCTTTCGTGGGGCGCGTACCGCGTCGAGGACGCCAGGCTGGACGCCGTCCTCGCGGGAGGGGCGCTCACCGTCGACGGCGACGCTCTCGGAGGCCGGCTCCGCGTGAAGGCGACGGGCTCGATCGCCGGCGCACGGCCTTTCGACGCCACGGCGACGCTCGACGCGCTCGACCTCTCTCCTTTCCTCCACGCCGCCGGGATCTCCGCGGACGTCACGGCGAAGCGACGGGGCGGGTGCGCGCGCGCGGGGACGGTCGCCGACCTCGGCGGCGTCGCGGTCGACCTCACCCTCGACGCCTTCGAGGCGACGCACCCGAAGTGGGCCGTCCATGCCGACCAGCCGGTGAGCCTCGTCGTCGACCACTCCCGCGTCGAGGTCCGCTCGCTTCGGCTCTCGGGCACCGGCCTCGAGCTCGAGGCGACCGGAGGCCTTCCCTTCGAGGGCCCCGGGAGCGGCCGCCTCTCGCTCACCTCGTCCCTCGACCTCGCGATCCTCCTGCCGTTCTTCGACGCGCTCGACCGGGCCTCGGGGCGCCTCCTGGCGAAGCTCGACGTCGCCGGGACGGTCGGCAGGCCCGTCGCCACGGGAAGCGTCGCGGTGAAGGACGCGCTCCTCGACGGTCCCGACTTCCCCACGCCGGTCGAGCAGCTGACCGGGACGGTCACTCTCGAGCCGGGCGAGATCCACAGCGACGGGATCACGGCCCGCATCGGCGGCGGAACGGTCTCCCTCGCGGGCCGCGCCGGCCTCTCGGAGCGGAAGCTGGGCCGCATCGACGCCACGCTCCGGGCCCGCGATCTCGAGCTCGAGGCCGGCAAGGACGTCCAGGTCCGGGCGGGAGCCGACCTCGCGGCGAAGGGGGATTGGCCCTCGCCCGCCATCTCCGGCGAGGTCCGGCTCGACGACGTCGTCTACACCCCCAGCCTCGACGCCGGCGAACTGCTGAAAGCGTTCAAGGAGCGCGGGCGCAGGGCCACCGCCTCGAAGAGCACCCTTCCTCCCTTCGTGCGGGGCCTCGCGCTCGACGTCGCGGTCATCGCCCGGGACGCCATCCACCTCGAAGGGAATCTCGGCGATGCGGAGCTGGGCGGGAACCTCCGCGTGAAGGGGACCATCGGGGAGCCCGTCGTCCTCGGGTCGATCTCCTCCACGAGAGGCGAGCTCTACGTCCTCGGGTCGAGCTTCGACCTGTCCCGCGCCCGGCTCGACTTCTCCGACCCGCACGCGATCGACCCGGACCTCGACATCGTCGCGACGACGACGAAGAACGACGAGGAGATCACCGTCCGGATCGACGGGAAGGCGTCGAAGGCCCAGCTCCTCCTCACGTCCTCGAAGGGGAGGAGCCAGGCCGACATCGTCTCGGTCCTCCTCGGGGGCTCCGGGGGAACCGGCTCGTCCGAGCTGGGCGCCGCGGCGGCCCGGATGGCCATGCGTGGCGCCGCGGCCCCCATCCTCGGCGCGCTCGGCGCCCGGACCGACCTCGAGATGATCCCGCTCCCGACGACGCCCGAGGGGGAGGAGTTCCTCTTCTCGGTCGGCAAGGACCTGGGCGGAGGGCTCTCCGCCACCTACTACAAGGGGGTGAGCGGCGAGACGACCGACGTCTTCGAGCTGAAATGGCGGTTCAGCTCCCGCACCCGCGGGCGCCTCCGGCAGAACCAGGACGGCTCGCTGTCAGGCGGCTTCCGGATCCGGCGTGATCTCGACTAGCGTCCGGGCCGCAGTCGCGGCCTTCGCCCTCCTCCTCCTCGCGCACGGCGCGGCCGCCGAGGCCCCGCCCGTCTGGGTGCGCAGGATCGAGCTGAGGGGCGTCAAGCAGCTCGGCAAGAGCGTCCTTCGCGACCGGATCGACCTGAAGACGTGGCGGGCCCTGCCGGCCGACCCCGCCGTGTCGGTCCCCGCCCAGGTCGCCGAGGCGTACACGCGGGCCGGCCTGCCGGCGCCGATGGTCTCGGTCACGGTCGGCGAGCCCGACGCGAAGGGTGCCGTCGAGGTGGTGCTCGACGTCGTCGAGACGCCCCTCCCCCGCCTCGAGACGTTCGACGTCGACCTCGACGGCCTCCCGTTCTTCACCAGCCTCGCCACGCGCGGGAAGGTCCTCTATTTCAGGCTCGACGCGAAGCTCTCCCGGTTCAACCGGAAGGACCTCGAATCGGGACTGAAGAAGGAGCAGAGGCGTCTCCGGGGCCTGGGGTGGAAGGGCGCGACGTTTCAGATCGTGGAGGAGCCTCCGGAGGGGGACGGTGCACGGTCCGTCGCGGTGACCCTTGAGCTCGGCCTGCGCGAGAGCCTCGAGGGGAAGGGGATCGACGGGCCCGTCATGAGGGAGGTGACCGCGTCGTGGAAGCGGCGGAACGTCCCGCTCTCCGAAGGCGTCGTCAACCGCCTCGCCCGGGCCGCCGCGACGGGGATGACCGAGCGAGGCTACGTCGACGTGACGGTGACGCCGTCCGAGCGGCAGGACGCGAAGAAGAAGGCCGTCGTCCTGACCGCGAACCACGGCCTCCGCCTCGCCGTCGAGACGATCCGCTTCGAGGGAGCGGTCTCGATTCCCCGGAAGAGGCTCGAGAAGGCTCTTCCCTTCCACGAGCCGCAGCTCCTGGGCCTCTCGAAGTCCCATCCCGGGCCTCAGATCCTCGAGGAGAGCCGACTCGCGCTCGTCGACCTCTACTCCCGTTCGGGCTTCCCGGACGCGACCGTCGAGGCGGCCATGGAAGGAAGCGGAGAGAAGCGGACGATCGTCTTCCGGGTGAAGGAAGGCCCTCTTCGGACGATCGGAACCCTGAGCTTCCCGGGTGCGAAGGTGATCGACGCCGACGAGCTCAGGCGCATCGCGAAGCTGAAGGAGGGCAGGCCCTACGTGCCCGGCCGCGACGCGGAGGCCGCCGGCGAGATCCGGAGGGCCTACTCCCGCCGCGGCTACGACGAGGCGACGGTGACGCCCCGCCCCGGCGCTCCGGACGAGAAGGGCCGCGTCCCGCTCGCGTTCGAGATCGCAGAGGGGACCGCCTACCGGCTCGGAACGATCACCGTTCGCGGGAACACCAAGACGACCACGAGGAAGATCCTCTCCATCGGCGACGAGCGCCCCGGCAAGCCGCTCGACGGCATCCAGCTCGCAGAGCACCAGTCGCACCTCTCCCGCCTCGGCGTCTTCGACACGGTCTCCGTGACGAGCGCACCCGTCCCGGGGTCGAGCCCGCCCGAGAAATCGGTCCTCGTGGCCGTCGTCGAGCGCTCGACGCGGTACGTGGAGTACGGCCTCGACATCAACACGCAGCGCGGCCTCGAGCTCGCGGGGACCGTCGGCGAGAGAAACCTCTTCGGAAACGCCACGAACGGCGCCTTCTCGGCGCTCGTCGGCAAGAAGCGGCAGAGCTACGTCCTCGAGATCGGCCAGCCTGCCCTCTTCGGGACCCGGCTCTTCGGCACGGTGAAGGGGACCTACACCTGGGACACGACCTACGACGGCTTCTCCCTGCAGACGATGGGGGCCCAGGCCGGGTTCTCGTGGGAGTTCGACCCGAAACACATCGTGACGCTCATCTACAAGATCGAGGAGCAGCTTCCCCTCGACGTCCAGCCGGACGTCGACGAGGCCCTCCTGCCCGTCACCGAAACGATCGGGTCCCTCACGCCGAGCGTCTCGCTCGACCAGCGCGACGACCCGTTCCTGACGACGACCGGCACCTACTTTCTCGTCCGCGACAAGGTCTCCCGCCGCTTTCTCGGCGGCAGCAATGACTTCGACCGCCTGGAGGGCGACTCCCGGTATTTCCGGAGCCTCGGGAGCGCGATCGTGGCCGCCGGGGCGCTCCGGTTCGGCTACGCGCAGGCCCACGGGGGAACGACGCTCCCCGTCGGCGAGAGGTTCTACGTCGGCGGGGCAAGCACGCACCGAGGGTTCAGGGAACAGGAGCTCGGCCCGAAGGGGGACGACGGGTCGAGCCTCGGCGGCGAGACGTACCTCCTCGCGAACGTCGAGCTGCGGGCTCCGCTCCTCGGGCCCGTCGAAGGGGGGCTCTTCCTCGACGCGGGGAACGCCTGGCTCGGCCGGATCGACGTCACGGATCTCCGCTGGGCCGCGGGGGCCGGCCTCCGGCTCCGGACGCCGGTCGGCCCGCTCCGCGTGGACGTGGGATACCTCATCGACAAGCGCGAGGGCGAGAGCCGGACCGTCTTCCACGTCGCCCTCGGCCACGCGTTCTGACCCGCCGGCTGCCCGAAGCGGGCATGGCAGGGCATCCCTTCGAGGTCTCCGCGGGGGGATACTTCGGGGAAAGACCCCGAAGGAGCAGCAGATGAAACTCAGGAATTCCCTCGTCCTCCTCGCTCTCGCCACCGCCCTGGTCGCCGGTCCCGCCCTCGCGGCGGACGCCCTCGACGCAGTGATCCAGCAGAAGCTCGTCGACAAGCTGGGCGACGACGCGAAGACGATCAAGGTTGCCGTCGTCGAGAAGAAGGTCGTGCTCGTCGGCGAGGTCAAGGGACGCGACACGCAGGAGCTCGCCGCCGAGGTGGCGAAGAGCGTTCCCGGCGTGTCGAGCGTCGACAACCAGGTCAAGGCGAAGGCCGAGAAGTCCCTCACGGGCGGGAAGATCGGAGAGGAGGCCGCGGACGGCAAGCTCGAGCTGGCCGTCGAGAGCGCCCTGAAGAAGGAGCTCGGCGAGCACGGGAAGAACCTCGAGGTCGAGAACGTCGGCGGAACGGTCTCCGTGCGTGGCACCGTGCCCGACGACGCGCGCCTGAAGATCGCCCGTGACGCCGTGAAGTCGGTCCCCGGCGTCAAGAAGGTCGTCGACCTCCTCGAGGTCGCCAAGAAGTAGCGCTGGCCCGGCGGGGTTGTTCCCCGGCCCGCGCCGGGGAACAATCCCGGCCCATGACAGGCGGAGAAGAACGTTCCTTTCTGAAGGCCCTCGGCCCCGGGCTCCTCTGGGCGGGCGCCGCGGTCGGCGTCTCGCACCTCGTCCAGAGCACGCGCGCGGGAGCCAGCTTCGGCCTCGGGCTCGTCGTCGTCGTCCTGGCGGCGAACTTCTTCAAGTACCCGGCGTTCCAGTTCGGGCCGCGCTACGCCGCGGCCACGGGCACGAGCCTCCTCGAGGGCTACCGGCGACAGGGCCGCTGGGCGCTCGTTCTCTACGGTCTGCTGACGGCCGGGACGATGTTCACGATCCAGGCCGTCGTCACGCTCGTCACGGCCGTCCTCTACGCGGCGCTCTTCGGGTGGACGGCTCCGCTCCTCGGTTTCCCGCCGGCCTTCTGGGTCGCCGTCCTCCTGCTCCTCCTCTGCGGCGCGCTCCTCCTCGCGGGGCACTACCGCTGGCTCGACGCCATCAACAAGGTCATCGTCCTCGTCCTCACGCTCACGACGTTCACCGCGACGGCGCTCGTGATCCCGAAGATCCCCTGGTCGACGATTCCCTGGCTTCCCGACGCCTCCGCCTTCACGGACCCGCGCTCCATCGCGTTCATGGTCGCCCTCGTCGGGTGGATGCCGTCCGCCTTCGACATCTCCATCTGGCATTCCCTCTGGACCCTCGCCCGACGCGAGCAGACGGGGCATGCCCCACGGGTGAAGGAATCGGTCCTCGACTTCAACGTCGGCTACGTCGGCACGGTGCTCCTCGCCCTCTGCTTCGTTCTCCTCGGTGCCGGCGTCATGTACGGCTCGGGGGAGGCGTTCGACGACCGGGCCGCAGTCTTCGCCCAGCAGGTCATCGCCCTCTACACGAAGAACCTCGGCGAGTGGGCGGCGCCGCTCATCGGCCTGGCCGCCGGGACGGTCATGTTCTCGACGACCCTCACCGTCGCCGACGGCTTCCCACGCGCCCTCGCGGGTCTCGCCGCCCGGTGGCGCGGCCCCGAGACGCCCGGCGCGGCGACGACGCGCGGGAGCGTCTACTGGGCTTCGCTTCTCGTCCTCGGCGCCGGGTCGCTCGCAATCATCGGGTACGCGCTGCGCGGCGGGGCCGCGTTCAAGTCGCTCGTCGACCTCGCCACGTCGCTCTCGTTCCTCACGGCTCCCGCGCTCGCGTTCCTGAACCACAGGGCGATCCACGCAGCAGAGGTCCCGCCCGAGCACCGTCCGTCTCCGGCGCTCTCCGCCTGGAGCGTCTCGGGGATCGTCTTCTCGGCGGCGTTCGCCGGGTACTACCTCTGGATCCTCGCCCGCTGACCCCATGCGCCACGCTCTCGCCGTCCCGCTCCGACCGGCCCCGGCAGCCCTCGCGCTCGCGCTCGCGCTCCTCACCCTCCCGCTCGCGGCGGCGCGCTATCGCGTCGTGGACGAGAACGGGAAGGCGGTGCCCGGCGCTCGCGTCTCGGTCCTCGGCCGTGCGGGCTCCGTGGCGGCCGATCCGAAGGGCGAGGTGACGCTCGAGCCCGAGCCGCCACCGCCGTTCGAGCTGGGTGTCTTCTCCCCCAGCGGCGCGTGGCTCGGGATCGTCCGCGTCGAGAGCCGGACGCCTGCGGATTCCCTCCGCGACCTCGTCCTTCCCGCGGCCCGCAGCACCGAGGTCTTCGTCTCCGCGGGGACGGCCGCCTCCCTGCTCGCGCCCCCCGCGAACCCCGTCTCGCTCGTCTCGAAGAGGGAGCTGGACGAGCGGCAGCCGAACCGTCTCGCCGAGGCGGTCGAGGGCCTCCCGGGCGTGTCGAACAGCGACGAGTCGTCGAGCGCCGTCCCCGTCGTGAGGGGCCTGGCGCGCGGGCGGACGCTCGTGATGCTCGACGACGGACGGGTCTCGGCGGAGAGGCGCGCCGGGGCCTCCGCGTCGTACCTCAACCCGTTCGCCCTCGAGGCCGTCGAGGTCGTGCGCGGCCCGGGCTCCGTCGCGTACGGCTCCGACGCCCTCGGCGGGATCGTCCACGCCCGCACGCCGATGCCCGAGCTCGACGTCCTGGGATTCCGGTACCGCCTCTCCGCCGGCACCGGCGGGAGCCCGGAGGCGACCGGGGGCGTCGGGGCGAACATCCCCGTGGGAAGCGGCGCCTTCTCGCTGAATCTCTACCAGCGGAGCCAGGGCGACTACGAGTCCCCCGCCGGGACGCAGGACAACTCCGCGGTGTGGGACCGCGGCTTCGTCCTGCGCGGCCTGATGCCGTTGGGCCCGGCGCGACTCTGGGCCTCTTACCAGCTCGACCAGGTCCGCGACATGGGCAAGCCCCAGGCCGACCTCCCGACGACGCGGACGTTCTACCCGAGCGAGAACTCGTCGCGCTTCAGCCTCGGGCTCGACGTCCCGGCAGTAGCCGGCTTCTCGTCTCTCGAGCTGCGGGCGTTCTTCGGGGATTACGGGATCGTCACGAACCGGCAGCGCCGGCCGACCGCGACGACGACGCTCCGCAACGCCCTCTCCGACGTCGACGCGAAGGACTTCTCCGTCCGGCTCCTCGGCCGGCGTTCGTTCGGGGCGGCGGGGCTGCGGCTGGGCGTGGACGTGAACGGGCGCAGCGGCCTCGTCGCCCTGAACATCGTCGAGGAGTTCGACGCGGCCGGCAGCCCGACGACGACGGCCACCGAGGTCGCCGTCGAGGACGCGGCGCGGACGGACCTCGGGGCGTTCGTCGAAGGCGACCTGCCCCTCGCGGGGGAGAAGCTCACGCTCACCGCGGGACTGCGCGGCGACCACGTCACGACGGAGAACACCGGCGGGTATTACGGCGAGCGGTCCACTTCGGACGGCGCCCTGTCCGGCTTCGCCACGCTGTCGTGGGCCCTCGCGCGCGCGTGGAACCTCTCGGCGCAGTTCTCCCGCGGCTTCCGCGACCCCACGCTCTCCGACCGCTACTTCCGCGGCGTCTCGGGCCGCGGGTTCGTCGTCGGCAACCCCGACCTCTCCGCCGAGACGTCGAACCAGTGGGACCTCTCGCTGCGGGGCCGGGCCGGCGTCGTGAACCTCGGCCTCTCGGGCTACGTCTACCGGATCGAGGACCTCATCGAGCGATACCGCGAAGGGAACGACTTCCATTTCAGGAACCGGGGGGAGGCCGAGATCACCGGCATCGAGCTCGAGGCGGACGTGCGGGTCGCGCCGCGCCTCGTCGTGCGCCTCTCCGGCTCGCTCTCGCAGGGGCGGATTCTCGACGACGGGACGTGGGCCCCCGACATCCTCCCTCCCACGGCCCAGCTGATGGTCGACCACGAGCCCTTCGGAGGCTTCTTCTGGCGGGCGCGCTTCCTGGCGATGTCGCGGGACGAAAGGCCCGGCGCGAGCGAGATCGTCGTCGCCGGGTACGGCCGGTTCGACCTCTCCCTGGGCTGGCGCTTCTCCGATCTCCTCACCGTCACGGTTTCAGCGCGCAACGTCTTCGACAAGGCCTACGCCGACTCCGCGGACGAGCTGAGCGTCCTCGCTCCCGGGCGCGGGGCGATCCTGACGCTCTCGGGGTCTTTCTAGCAGCCGTGAGGGTGCGGCGAGGCTAGGGAGCCACCGGCTCCTCTCCGTACCAGAGCTCGACGTCCTTTCCCGTGAACGGGTCCCGGAACGCGAGGTAGACGGCCGTGAGGCGCATCCCCTCGCGGTTCTTGTTCCCGGATCCATAGCGCGGGTCGCCGAGGACGGGGTGGCCGATCGCGTCGAGGTGACGCCGGATCTGGTGGTGCCGTCCCGTCTCGATCGTCACGTCGAGCGTCGTCGTGTCGCGCAAGGGGTCCCAGGAGACGACCCGGAACGCCGACCGCGCCGGCTTGTCGTCGACGGGAAGGTCGATCGTCCCCGACGTCCCGCGGCGGGCCTCCACGTTCCCGATGACCTCGGCGCGGTATCGCTTCACCACCTTCGCTTCCCTCAGCAGGGCCGAAAGCGCCGCGGCGGCGGTCGCGTCGTGCGCCACGAGGACGAGCCCCTCCACCTCGCGGTCGAGCCGGTGGACGGGAAACACCGGACGATCGAGGAGCTTCTCCACCTGGCGCAGGAGCGAGGCGTGGTCGCCGAACTCCGTCCCCTGAGAGAGGAGGCCTGCCGGCTTGCCCCACGCGGACCAGCGGACGGCGTCCTTCACGAGCCTGGCCTCGGGCGGGCGAAGGGCGAGGAGCTCGGGGTCGTAGTGGATCTCGAGGACGTCCCCGGGGCGCACCGTCGCCGTCTCGCGGCGTAGCCGGTTCGGAGAACGGCCCGACCGGCCGACGTGGACGGCCCCCTTGCGCATCGCGTCCTTCACGACACCTTTCGAGAGTCCGGTCACGCGGGCGAGGACGTCGGCGGCGCCGGGCGGGTCCCCCGCGACGACACGGTGGCGGCGGGAGAAACGGGAAGGGGCGCTCACGACCCCTGACAATAGCGCGGCGGACCGCCGAACCTGACTAAACTCCGACCCATGAGACGACTCCTCGCCACGTCCGCGCTCTCCCTCGGGCTTTTCCTCGGTGCGTGCAGCTGCCCGTGGGAGGGGAGAAGCGTCTGGCTCGCGAACGCCGCCTCGGAGGGCAAGACTCTCGAGGCCCGCAGCGGCGACGAGCTCCTCCTCGACCTGGCCCTCACACCCGGCTCGAAGGCGAAGTGGTTCGTGGTGGAGGTGGACGAGAAGGTCCTCGAGCGGAAGGGACCTGCAGAAGAGCAGCCGGGCGGCGCGAGCGTCCGGATCCCGTTCCACGCGCGCCGGCCGGGCGTCACCGACCTCGTCGCTTTCTACGCCACGGCCAGGAGCGCGCCGCCGGAAAAGACCTTCCGGACGACGGTCTGGGTCCGCTGAGGGTGCACTCGGGCGCCCTCCCGGTGTAACGTCTCGTCGGTTACCGCAGACGATGAACGGACTCCCGCTCCTCCCGGACGCCGAGTGGCTCGAGACCAACGGTCTCGGCGGCTTCGCGCTGTCGACCGTCTCGGGCCGCAATGCACGCCGGTACCACGGCCTCCTCGTCGCGGCCACCTCGCCCCCGACCGGGCGCGCCGTTCTCCTCGGCAAGCTCGAGGAGACGCTCGTCGTCGGCGAAGAGCGGTACGACCTTTCGGTCAACCGCTACGCCGGCCGGCTCCACCCTCGCGGCGACCTCCACCTGCGCACCTTCCGCATCGATCCGCTCCCGACGTGGGAGTACGAGGCCGGAGGCGTAAAGCTGAAGCGGACGTTCTTCCTCGTCCACGGGGAGGAAACCGCCGTCGTCTGCTGGGAGCTCACATCCGAGTCCGCGGAACCGGTCCGCCTCGAGGTCCGGCCGCTTCTGGTCTACCGCGGCCACCACGACCTGCGCGGGCCGGAGACGCCCTGCGACCCCGCGGTCGTGAGGGAGGAGGACTCCATCCGCCTCCACCCGTGCGCCGACCTCCCCGACCTGCGCCTCGCGCACGACGCCGGGAGCGTCTCCGAGACGTTCTTCTGGTACCGCGGGCTGGAGTACGACCTCGACCGCGACCGCGGCTTCGAGTTCACCGAGGACCTCTTCTCGCCCCTCTCCTGCACGTGGGACCTCTCGGCCCGCGGGGAGGCGGCGCTCGTCGCCACCCTCGGCGACCGCACGGCCGGAGACGTTCCGGCGCTGCGGGCCGCCGAGGAGAAGCGCCGCCGGCGCGTCGAAGGCGCCGGCTCCGACCGCCGCCTCCTCCGACTCCTGCGCTCGGCCGCCGACCGGTTCGTCGTGAAGCGCGGCGAGGGCTGGACCATCATCGCCGGCTATCCCTGGTTCACGGACTGGGGGCGCGACGCGATGATCGCCCTGCCGGGTCTCCTCCTCGCCACGCGCCGGTTCGACGTCGCCCGGTCGGTCCTCGAGACCTTCGCGCGGTACGTCGACCGTGGCATGGTTCCCAACCGCTTTCCCGACGAGGGAACCGAGCCCGAGTACAACAACGTCGACGGGACTCTCTGGTTCGTCGAGGCGGTGCGCGCCTATCACGAGGCGGCCCGCGACGAGTCGTTCCTCCGTCAGGTCTACCCGCTCCTCGTCGAGATCGTCGAGCGGCACCTGCGGGGAACCCGCTTCGGCATCCGCGCCGACGTCGACGCCCTCCTGACCTCCGGCGAGCCCGGCCAGCAGCTGACCTGGATGGACGCCAAGGTCGACGGACGCGTCGTCACCCCGCGCACCGGCAAGCCGGTGGAGGTCCAGGCGCTCTGGCACAACGCCCTGCGCACCGTCGCCCTCTACGCCGCGAACCTCGGCGACGCCTTCACCGCGGCGCGCCTCCTCGCGCTCGCCGACCAGGCGCGCGAGAGCTTCGGCGCCCTCTTCTGGGACGAGCGGGCGGGCTACCTCGCCGACGTCGTCGCGCCCGACGGGTCGCGCGACCTCACGCTCCGTCCCAACCAGCTCTTCGCGCTGTCGCTCCACCGGCCGCTCCTCACCGGCGCCCGCGCCGCGAGTGTTCTGCGCGTCGTGGAAGAGCGCCTCCTCACCCCGTACGGCGTCCGGACCCTCGACCCCGCGCACCCCGACTACCGCGGCCGCTTCGAGGGCGGGCCCGTCGAACGGGACGCCGCCTACCACCAGGGCACCGCATGGCCCTGGCTCCTCGGTCCGCTCGTCGACGCCCACCTCGCCGTCCGCGGGAACACCCCCGACAGCCGCCGGGCGGCCTCCGCGTGGCTCGCACCGCTCGTCGAGCACCTCTTCGGGCCCGGCCTCGGTCAGCTCCCGGAGGTCTTCGACGGCGACCCGCCGCACCGCCCGGGCGGCTGCGTCGCGCAGGCCTGGAGCGTGGGCGAGGTGCTCCGGGCGGTGCTGAAAACCGGCATCTGACGGGACGGCCGACCGAGCCCGCCTGCTCCGGTGCCACCTCAGCGCTGGATCCGGGCCGAGCCCCCCTTCGCGAAGGCGCGAACGTCCTCGAGCGTCGCCATCGTCGTGTCGCCGGGGAACGTCGTCAGAAGCGCGCCGTGCGCCCAGCCGAGCTTCAGCGACTCTTCCGGCGTCTCGCCAGAGAGCAGGCCGTAGAAGAAGCCCGACGCGAAGCCGTCCCCCCCGCCGACGCGATCGAGGACGTCGAGATCGGCCGTCGGGGCCGCGATCGTCGTGCCGTCCACCCAGGCCACGGCGCTCCAGCGGTGCCGGTTCGTCGAGAGGACCTCGCGCAAGGTCGTCGCGACGATCTTCACGCCCGGGTGCCGGGAGACGACGGTGTCGATCATGCCGAAGAACGCGGCCGGGTCGAGCTTCGACGTCGCGGCGACTTCCGGTCCCGCGATGCCGAGCCCTTTCTGCAGGTCTTCCTCGTTCCCGACGAGCACGTCGACGTTCTCGACGATCCGCCGGATCACCTCGACGGCCCGCCCCTCGCCACCGGAGATCTTCCAGAGCTTGGCCCGGTAGTTGAGGTCGAACGAGGTGACGGCCCCCGCCGCGCGGGCCTTCCTCATCCCCTCCACGATCAGCTCGGCCGTCGTCTCGGAGAGCGCGGCGAAGATGCCGCCGCTGTGCAGCCACCTGACGCCCGAGGCGAAGAGGCCGTCCCAGTCGACGTCGCCCGGGGCGAGGAGCGCGGCGGCCTCGTTGGCCCGGTTGTAGAAGACGACGGGCGGACGGACCCCGAAGCCCCGGTCGCTGTAGACGGCCGCCATGTTCGGGCCGGTGACGCCGTCGTGCTCGAAGCGGCGCCAGATCCCCTTGACGCCCATCGCCCTCACGCGCTCCTCGATGAGGCCGCCGATCGGGGAGTCGACCATCGCCGAGACGACGGCGGTCTTCATCCGGAAGCAGTCCGCGAGGTTCGCGGCGCAGTTGAACTCGCCACCGCTGACGTGGATGCGGCACTCGGTCGCCTTGCGGAAGGGGATGAGGCCGGGGTCGAGGCGGTGGACGAGCGCCCCCAGTGAGACGAAGTCGAACGCGCCGCCGGGTCGGATCTCGAGCGGGCTCTTCATCGCTGTCCCCTGGAAGCCGTCACCGAGGGATGCGTCATGCCTCCGTCCTTTCGTCAGGCCCCGGCGTCCCGCCGGACCTTGTAGAGCCGTTCTCCCGCCCGCGGAACGACGAGAATCCCCTCGCCCTCCCGGCCCTTCAACGCCTCGAGGTCGACCGAAGCCGGATCGAGGTATCCGAGGTTCAGCTTCCGGCATTTCCCCTCGGGGATCGCCGTCGCGAGGGTGACCGTGACCCGCGGCGTCTCGACGCCCGTCGACGCGTCGTAGCGCCCGAGCCCCTTGAGGTGCGTCGCGTGCGCGAGGACGCCCCACGGGTGGTGGCGGAACCGTTCCCACTGCGCGAGGAAGTAGTCGCGGCAATGGTAGCCGACCTCCTCGATCGCGGGCCCGTGCGTGTAGCTCACCTCGGAGAGGTGCGGCGCGTAGAGGACGACCTCCCCGCCGTCGGCCACGGCCGGCTCGACCTTGTACATCCCCTTCGCTGCCGTCCAGAGGTCCTCGTACATCGGAGGCATCACCGAGACGACTTGTCGGTAGGGCGCGCCGACCCACGTGATGTGGACGCGGGAGGAAAGCTCGGACGCCGCGAGCCACGCCTCGTGCGGATCGCCGAAGAAGAGCCCGGCCAGACCCTCGTGCGTGACGACGGCCGAGAAGCAGGCCTTGGGCCGGTCGATGAGCGCCGCCGCGCGGTCGATGAGGGCGCGCACCGGCGTGTAGCCCGACCCGATGACCTCGTAGCTCGAGAGGAGAGCCCCGAGCCAGTGCGTCAGGTTGATCACCTCCGGCCCCGCGATGCCGGGAAAGAAGTACTTGTTCCCCCCGGAGAACCCGACGACCTCGTGCGGGAACACCGGGCCGCACACGAGGACGGCGTCGTAGTCGAACACCAGGCGGTTCACGCGGACGGGGACCTCCTCGTGCAGGAGCCCCCCGGGTGATCTCCCCCACCTCCGCGGCGGAGATCGTCCCGACGCGCGTCAGCGAGCCGGCGTCGGACGCGTGGTTGAAAACGCGGCTCCGTCCGGCCCTGCCGTTGCGTACCCGCCGGCCGAGCAGGCGCCCGAGCTGCTCGTCGGTCATCGGCCGGTGGGTCCCGAGGGCGACGAGGTAGTCGAGGGCATCGGTCGCGGGACCGAGCATCTCTTCCAGGAGGTCGACGAGGAGCGGCAGCGGCATCGTCCTCGTGCCGTCCGGAACGAGGACGAGGATGCGCCGCCAGCGCCGGTCGAGAGCCGCGACCGCCTGCCCGACGATGGCCCCGACCTCCTCCGTCGAGAGGGGCCGATCCACGTGTCCGTGTCCGATCCGCATGTCGCGCGCTCCCGTCCCGCCCGCCGGCCTCCCGGGACCCCGGAATGGTCCGGCCGGCCCGCCCAAGATGCTAGTGGAATGACCATTTGTCAAGAGACGGCGTCACATGGTCAGGAAGTGGGGCTCCATGAACGTCCAGGCGGAGAGTCCGGCGCCTCTGCCACGAAACGAGATCCGTCTTCGAATTCTCCGCGGGTGGAGGCGCTTCGGGCCGCGTGAGACCCACGTCCATCCCCGTCGCGCGGGAGCGGCGCCCCGGGGGCCACGACACGCGCCGGCACCTCCCCGCGCGAAATTTTCGGTAAGCTCACATACATCCAGGGTGCGCCAAGTGGATTTACCAGTTATGATCTCGCCGCTCCTCCTCCCACGGGGTTCAGGGATCCGGGCGAGGGGCCGGAAGGAGAACGATGAACGACCTGTTCGATCTCGGCGGGAAGGTGGCGGTCGTCGTCGGTGGCACGGGCGAGCTCTGCGGCGCCATGGCCGAGGGGCTGGCCGCTGCCGGCGCCGAGGTCGTCCTCGTCGGCCGCGACGCGTCGAAAGCCGGCGCGCGCCTCGGGAGGATCGAGGCGGCCGGGGGGCGCGGAACGTTCGCCTCCTGCGACGCGACGTCGAAGCCGGCGCTCGAAGCGCTCCTCGCGGAGGTCCTCGCCCGCTCGGGCCGCGCCGACATCCTCGTGAACGGCGCCGGAATCAACTCGGCGACGCCGTTCTTCGAGATCCCGGAGGAGCAGATCGACCGGATCCTCGCCGTCAACGTGAAGGCCGTCTTTCTCGCCTGCCAGGTCTTCGGCCGCTACTTCGTCGAGAGGGCCCGCGCCGACGGGACGGGTGCCAGCGTCATCAACGTCGGGTCGATGTCGGCCCTGACGCCGCTCTCCCGCGTCTTCACCTACTCCGCGTCGAAGGCGGCCGTCCACAGCATCTCGAAGAACCTGGCCCGCGAGTGGGCGCCGCTCGGCGTGAGGGTGAACGTCCTCGTCCCGGGCTTCTTCCCGGCCGAGCAGAACCGGAAGGTCCTGACCCCCGACCGCGTCGCGTCGATCCTCGGGCACACGCCCGCCGGGCGCTTCGGCGAGGCGCGCGAGCTCGTCGGCGCCACGCTCCTCCTCGCCTCCGAGCGGGCCGGTTCCTTCATCACGGGCGCCGAGATCGTCGTCGACGGGGGCTTCCACGCCACGAGCATCTGACCGGCCGCGCGGACGCGCCGGCGAGGTGAACATGAGAGACACACGGGCCATCAACCGCTTCCTCCTCGGCCTGGGCCTTCGGATCCGAAGCAACCCGGCCATCTCGCCCGACCTCTGCCTCGACCCCCAGTCCCTCGAGCAGGCCGTCCGGACGGATCTCCCCCAGCTCGGCACCTTCCTTCGCGACGCCGCGGCGGGAGACCGTCCTGTGCGGCGGAGCGCCGGGCTCGTCGACCTCTTCCCGGCCTCCGAGCTCCTCGTCGGGCCGTGGCGCCTCCTCGTCGTCGAGGAGCGCGGGACGGGCGACGCGGGCCTCCTCGTGGAGGGTGCCGGTCCGATTCCGCTCCCGGCCGCCGTCCCGCTCGGCGACGGGCTCCAGCTCGTCCCGCTCCTCTGGGAGGGGCTCGCGCCCCTCAAGAACCTCCTCCTGGCGGACGACCCCGGCAGCACCGTCTTCCCCGTGGCGCGGGGCACCCTCTCCCGCTCGAGCCTCGGCATCGGCGCCCGCTTCACGACGCTCCACTGGCCGGCGGTCGCCTGGGCGATGAAGGAGCTCGGCCTCTCGCTCACCGCGAACCAGAACTCGATCCCGCGCGAGCTCGTCTACGACGTCGACGCGATGCTCGAGGACCGGCTCGTCGAGGTCCCGTTCCCGTTCATCGGCGGGACGGTCCCCGAGGGGCACCAGGGGCAGTCGGTCGAGGGGATGACGCACGCCGCCGTCGTGACCTACCTGAAGTACGGGTTCCACCGCCGGCGGATCCCCTGGGGCTTCAACGCGGACCACCAGCCGATCGGCGGGCGTTTCGACGCGATCGAGGAAGAGCTGGCGCAGGGCTGCGCCTTCGCGAGCTACATCACGTTCGACCTCTCCCCGGAGCTGTCGGCGACGGCGCCCCTCGAGACTCCCGAGGACGTCGCCCGCGCCTTCGCCGCGCTCGACGCGGCGGGCCTCTTCGGGCGCGTCCTCGCGCGCGTCGCCCCGCTCGGCCTCTCGCTCGACGAGGCCGCCGCGAGACGGCTTTTCGCGACGCTCCTGCCCGCGATGCGCAAGCTCGTGCGCCGCGACGAGGCCTACGCCCGCGTCCGTCGCGAGCTCTTCACGACGGAGATCGGGAGACGCTACTTCCGCGAGCTCTCGATCGACGAGCTCCCCGGACGCACCTCTCCCGAGACCCTGGCCGTCTGCCTCGCCCTCGCCGAGGCCCTCGGTGTCGAGATCCACTACGTCGCCCCCGCCATCGGCTTCCAGAAGAACTTCCCCTATCCCGACGACGCCGAGCTGCGCCGGACGGTGGAGAGCCTCACCGCCGTGGCCCGCGCGTTCGGCGTCTCGATCGGCTTCCACTCGGGGAGCGGGAAGTCCGCCGGAAACTACGGCGTCGCGGGCGACGTCACGCGGCAGGGGCTCGAGATCAAGACCTCGGGCCGCTACACCTACGAGATGGGCGTCGCCCTCTCCCGCTCCACCGACCCGCGCGACGCGGCTCTCTGGAACGACTGGTACGGCTTCACCCGGAGTCTCGCGGTGGAGGGCGCCTTCTCCGCCGACCCCGTGCGGCAGCGCTACGCGCGCGAGTTCGTCCTTCACGCGCTCGCCCACGAGGGACGCGGAGGCGACGGCGCCTTCGCCTCGCCGGAGGCGCTGCGGGCCGCTCTCTCCGGTTTCGTGCCGTCGCCCGACCACATGTTCTTCTTCGAGTACAACTTTCTCTACGTCCTCGCGGCAGGCGGCTCGACGTCGCGCCTCGGCGACCACGGGGCGGCCGGTTACGCGCAGCGGGCCCGCTTCTACGGCGTCAGCGACGAGGCGCGCCTCCTCTACGCCAGGGGCGTCGCCGGGTACATCCTGTTCCTCGCCGAGACGACGGGGCTCGCTCCCGCTTCCCGCGTCGCCGCGGCGCGCGAGCGGCTCGCCGCCCTTCCCGACCACGACGCCTTCGAGCGCGACCTCGTGGCGTGACCCGGACAGGACCTATCGAAGGGAGACGCCCGATGTCCGTCACAGAAACCGCGCCCGCGCCCGCTGCCAACGAGCCCATGGGCCGCGTCCGCTGGATCATCTGCGGCCTCCTCTTCCTGGCCACGACGATCAACTACATCGACCGGCAGATCCTGGCGCTCGTCAAGGAGTTCCTCGACATCGAGCTGGGGTGGACGAACGAGCAGTTCGGGATGGTCAACTCGGCCTTCCAGGGGGCCTACGCCGTCGGCCTCCTCCTCTTCGGGTGGTTCGTCGACCGCTACGGGACGAAGATCGGCTACGCCGTCTCCATCGTCCTCTGGAGCCTCGCGGCGATCGGCCACGCGGCGGTCGGCTCGGTCGCCGGCTTCTTCGTCGCACGGATGGCGCTCGGCGGTGCCGAGGGCGGCAACTTCCCCTCTGCCATCAAGGCCGTCGCGCTCTGGTTCCCGAGGAAGGAGCGGGCCTTCGCGACGGCCCTCTTCAACTCCGGAACGAACGTCGGGGCGATCATCGCGCCCGCCCTCATCCCGATCATCGCCATCAACCTCGGCTGGCGGTGGGCCTTCATCTTCGCGGGTCTCATCGGCTTCCTGTGGCTCCTCCTCTGGTTCCCGTTCTACGAGGAGCCCGAGAAGCGCAAGGGGCTGTCCCCCGAGGAGCTGGCCTTCATCCAGGGCGACCGCGACGAGGCCCGGCCCGGCGGCACGCCGATGGGGTGGGGCGGCGCGCTCCGCCTCCGGCAGACCTGGGCGTTCATCATCGCGAAGTTCATGACCGACCCGGTCTGGTGGTTCTTCCTCATCTGGCTCCCCGACTACTTCAAGAAGACCCGCGGCCTCGTCATCAAGCAGAGCTGGGTCCACCTCGTGACGATCTACGCCATCGTCACCGTCCTCTCCATCGCGGGCGGCTGGCTGACCGGGAAGCTGACGCAGGGCGGCTGGAGCGTGACGAAGGCCCGCAAGGCCGGGATGTTCCTCTACGCGCTCTGCGTCCTGCCGATCCTCTTCGCGACGCGCGTCGGCGACTGGCCGGCCGTCCTCCTGATCGGCCTCGCCGGCGCGGCGCACCAGGCCTGGTCGGCGAACCTCTTCACGACCGTCTCCGACATCTTCGCCAAGAAGGACATCGCGACGATCATCGGCATCGGCGGCATGGCCGGCTCCATCGGCGGCATCCTCTTCCCCTGGTTCTCGGGCTGGCTCCTCGACCGGCTGCCCGCCACGCAGGGATACACGATCCTCTTCGCGATCTGCGCCTCGGCCTACCTCGTGGCGTTCGTCATCCACCACCTGCTGTCGCCGCGCTTCGAGCCGCTGCCAGAGAAAGCGGCGCTGGGGGCGTGACCCCGTCGCGCCCGATGCCGAAGAGATCATGAGCCACCCCGAGTGCTTCTACTGCGAACCGGATCAGCGCCAGGCCGACCTGATGGTCGAAGTCTGCGACCTGTCGGTCAGCAGCCTGTTCGTCTTCAGGGAGCAGACTTACTCCGGACGGTGCCTGGTCGCCTACCGGCACCACGTCAGCGAGCTCTTCGAGCTGGCCGACGCCGAGCGCGACGCCTTCTGCAAGGATGTGGCGGACGCCGCCCGGGCGATGAAGTCGGCCTTCGGGCCCGCCAAGGTCAACTACGGCGCCTTCTCCGACAAGCTGGGCCACCTGCACGTGCACCTGGTGCCCAAGTACGTCGACGGACCGGACTACGGCTCGACCTTCCGGATGATGCCCGAGCCGAGGGTCCTGCTTTCCGAGGCCGACACCGCGGCGCTGGCGGCCCGGCTCAGGTCCGCGCTCTGACGGGGTTCGCGCCCGGCGCGATCGGAGAGCGCTCGGCCTGCCGCCCGGATCTGCGGTAGATTGGCTGGAGCCCGGCACTCTGGGGTCGACACGGACACGGCTCCGTGGAGGGACGAGATGGCAGCTCGTAGGTGGGCGTCGAAGGCATTCCTCGTGGTGATGCTGGCTTCCGGAGCGGCGGCGGCGGTCGATGTGTTCCAGCAGTACGGACTGGACCGGCAGGCGTGGGCCGACGCGCTCGTGAACTCCCTGAAGGACGGGGCCCTCTACGTGCCGAACCTCTCGGCGAAGCTGAAGAGCGTGCCTGCCGGGCAGCGCGCCGCGGTCGTCAACGCGCTCGGCGCGGCGGCGAAGGCCTTCGTCGGCACCTCCGAGTTCGCGGCGCGATACGGGAGGGAGGTCGAGTCGTCGCTTCCGGACGACCTGCGCCCGCCCCGCTCGGCTGCGGAGATCGAGAAGTCGATGCGCACCGAGATGCAGAAGGGGCTGACCGAGATGGAGGCGGCCGTAAAGGACTTCCAGGGCGACGCCCGGAAACAGGCGGAGGCCGCGATGGTCCAGGTGCGCGCGGAGCTGAAGGCACAGCTCGCGACCGTCGGCCCGGCTGCCGCGCAGCAGGCCGCCGAGGAGAAGGCGAGGTACGAGAGGGCGAGGAGCCGGCCGCCCGACCCCGCCGCCCTCTCGCCCGATCCGCGGGTCTCGCTCAGGAAGGCGCTGAAGCTGTTCCTCGACGAGACCTCCGGCGTCGACTTCGCCGCGCAGACGAAGCCGGTGTCGCGAGCGCGCCGTTTCGAGAGGGCCGACTACGAGAAGAAGCCGAGGGCGTGGAAGACGTGCTACCGCGCCGGGCGCGAGGCCTGCGACGCCGCGCGCGCGTTCGCCTCGGGATGGCTCGCGGAGCTGAAGTAGGCGCCTTCCCCCGGGGACGCCTCAGGCGCCGTACGTCGACGACGCCGTCGATCCGCCGCGCCCCGTCCAGTTCGTGTGAAAGAACTCGCCGCGGGGCCGGTCGACGCGCTCGTACTGGTGGGCCCCGAAGTAGTCGCGCTGGGCCTGGAGGAGGTTCGCCGGGAGGCGCGCGCAGCGGTAGCCGTCGAAGTAGTTCAGCGCGGTCGAGAAGGCGGGCACCCACACGCCCCCGAGGACGGCAGCCGAGACGACCCGGCGCCAGGCGGCCTGCGCCTCCTCGACCTTTCCGCGGAAGTACGGGTCGACGAGCAGGTTCGGGAGGTCCGGCGACGCGTCGAACGCCGACTTGATCTTTCCGAGGAAGGCGGAACGGATGATGCAGCCGCCGCGCCACATCAACGCGATGCTGCCGTACTTCAGGCTCCAGCCGTACTCGACTGCGGCGGCCTGCATCAGCGCGAAGCCCTGCGCGTAGGAGACGAGCTTGCTGGCGTAGAGCGCCTTCTCGAGGTCGGCGAGCAGCGCCGCCCGGTCGCCGGTGAAGGACGGCCCGGGACCGGTCAGGACCTTCGACGCCGCGACCCGCTCGTCCTTCATGGCCGAGAGGCAGCGGCCGTAGACCGCCTCGCTGATGAGCGTGAGCGGGACGCCGAGGTCGAGCGCGGTGACGCTCGTCCACTTGCCCGTCCCCTTCTGCCCCGCCGTGTCGAGGATCGAGTCGACGAGCGGGCTCCCGTCCGCGTCGCGGAAGGCGAGGATGTCGCGCGTGATCTCGATCAGGTAGCTGTCGAGGTCGCCCTCGTTCCACCGGGCGAAGACCTCGTGCATCTCGGGCGCGCCCATCCCGAGGAGCTGCGACATGACCTGGTAGGCCTCGCAGATGAGCTGCATGTCGCCGTACTCGATCCCGTTGTGGACCATCTTCACGAAGTGGCCGGCGCCGTCGCTGCCGACCCAGTCGCAGCAGGGCGTCCCGTCCTCGACCTTCGCGGCGATGGCCTGGAAGATCGGCGCCACGTGCGGCCAGGCGGCCGGGGAGCCGCCGGGCATGATCGACGGCCCAAGCAGGGCCCCTTCCTCTCCGCCCGAGACGCCGGTCCCGACGAAGAGAAAGCCCTTCGCCTCCAGGTCCTTCGTCCGCCGGATCGAGTCGGGGAAGTGCGAGTTGCCGCCGTCGATGACGATGTCGCCCGGCGAAAGGAGAGGCAGAAGCTGCTCGATGAGGTCGTCGACCGGCTTTCCGGCCTTCACCATGAGCATGACGCGCCGCGGCCGCTTCAGCGAGGAGACGAGCTCGGCGATGGACCTCGTCCCGACGATCTTCTTTCCCTTCGCCCGCCCCGAGACGAAGGCGTCGACTTTCTCGACGCTCCGGTTGAAGACCGCGACGGTGAACCCGCGGCTCTCCATGTTGAGGACGAGGTTCTCGCCCATGACCGCCAGGCCGACGAGGCCGATGTCTGCCGTCTCCGCGATCCCCGAAGTTCCGTTCGTCACGACCATTC
This sequence comes from Holophagales bacterium, assembly GCA_016719485.1. Classification (NCBI taxonomy): domain Bacteria; kingdom Pseudomonadati; phylum Acidobacteriota; class Holophagae; order Holophagales; species Holophagales bacterium. The sequence continues at coordinate 351,066 of JADJZB010000020.1, read as the reverse complement.
CTCCTGTGCGTCAGCCGGCGAGCGGCCGCACGCGTTGCGCCAGCTGGAGCGCGAGCCCCCAGGGGTCGCGCAGCATCGCGAACCGGTCCCCGGCAGCATTCTCCGTGATCTCTCCCACCGGTGTCGCCCCCGCGGCGATCAGCCGGCCGCGTGTCGCCGCGATCTGGGTCGTCGCGAAAGCGACGTGCAGGAGCGCGGGGTCGACGCCTCGATAGTCGGGAACGGGATGGACGTCCGACGCGTACGTCTCGAGGATCGACTCCCCGCCCGCATCGGCCAGGAAGCGCGCGAAGCCAGGGGCCTCGTCGCTCTTCCTCACGACCTTCATCCCGAGATGATCCTCGTACCAGCGTGCCATGGCGGGCGGGTCGGCGACGAGGAGGGCGACGTGCTCGAGCTTCACGGCGGTCTTCCTAGTTTCCCACCGTGCTGCGCTCGCCCCGCGATTGCGGTGAACCGGGGACACGGGGGCTTTGCTGTCCTTGTTCTCGGGGAACCCGGACGCCGGGTTCCCCGAACCCCTCCGCGCGGGCTTTCTTGCGCACCCGCCAGTGGAACGTGTTCAGCTTCTTCTCGACGTCGAAGGAGCGCAGCATCGTCATCACCTCGGCGCCGGCCATCAGCGTCGCCCCGTAGCCCTGCATCGCGCCCAGCTCCGTCGGGCGGTTGTAGTAGTAGACCGCGTCGTACGCCGCCGTCGTGCCGACGCAGATCCCCTCGATCTGCCCGTCGGAGCGCACCCGCCGCGCGACGGCCTGCCAGCCGGTCTGGGCGACCGGCGCCCAGGCCGTCGAGAGCCAGCCGCGGTTCACGCCCCGGGCGATGGCGAACGTGAACATCGCAGAGGCCGACGTCTCGAGGTAGCTGTCCTCCCGGTCGAGGAGCTGGTGCCAGAGCCCCGTCCCCCCCTGCACCGCGCCGACCCCCTGGACCGCCCGCCGGTACTGGTCGAGGACCTTCGGCCGGTCGGGGTGGTCCTGGGGCATCACGGAGAGGAGCTCGGCCATCGACATGAGCATCCAGCCGGCGCCGCGCCCCCAGTAGAACGTCGGGTCGGTCGGCAGCGCGTTCTCGTACCAGGAGTGGTCGTAGAGCCCGGCGTCGGTGTGGAAGAGGCGCGCCGACATCCCGATGACCTGCCGCGCGGCGTCGTCGAAGAACGCCTTCTCGCCCGTGAACGCCCCCATCTGCGCGAGGAACGGGATGCTCATGTAGGCGTCGTCGATCCAGAGCGAGACGGGCTGCGGCCGCGGACGGCAGAGCGTCCCGTCGGGGAGGCGCGGCTGCTTCTTCGCGATGTGCGCGGCGACGAGGTCGATTCCCTCCCGGTAGCGCGGGTCCTTCTTCCGCCCGTAGGCCCGCACCAGCGCCGCGCCGATCGCGCCGCAGTCGTCCAGCTCGTGCATGTCGAGGAGGCGGCGGTAGCCGTCCTTCTGCGGCCCGAACTCCTTCGCCTGCGCCCGGAAGTACGGGAGGTGGTCGAAGATGAAGTCGAAGTTCCTCAGCGTGTAGGCGGCGAAGCGCTCGTCGCCCGTCACTTCCGTCACCTGGATCATCCCGGCGAGGACGACCCCCATCGAGTAGGTCCAGTCGTTGTACTCGCCGTGCCGGTTGTCGATCCCGACGCTCTTGCGCGGCTTGCCGAGGTCGGTGACCTTCTCGCCCGTCTCCGAATCGAGGATCGCGTACGGCGTCGCCCTCTCGAAGTGGCCGCGGACCCGGTCGAGGACCGCCTTGATCTCCTCTTCTTTCGGCAGCGTGTAGTCCACGCCCGGTGCGAGGGACGGCTGCTGGAACGTTGCCTCGCTCCGCCCGGTCGTCACGACCGGATCGGCAGAGCCCGGGGCCTGGGCGGCGAGAGGCGCGCCGCACGCGGCGCCGAGGACGAGAACGAGGACGAGGACGAGGGCGGGAACGAGGAAATCACGACCGGGCATTGGGGGCCTCCCGTTTCCGGAATGGTCAATCCACATCTCGATTCGGTTGATCGCGTTCGCGACTCGCCCGAGGCCCTGGCCGGACCCTCGGGACCCGGCCTGCGCACGTCGTCGAGCACCCGAAGGCTCACGAAACCGCATGTTGCTGGAGATCGACGGGCGTGCTCGGCCATGCCGGCCGATCCTAGCCCACGATTCTCGCTGGCACAATGGTCTTACCACTGGTAGACTCTCGCCATGCGCTCCGGAGCCACGCCGGCGTCCTTCCCGACCGGGGAGAGCCACCGCGGGCGGCTGCTTCTCTGGGTCGCGGCGGGCTTCCTCCTCGGCGCGGCCCTGGCGCTCCTCGCCGACCCGCCGAAGGAGTCGTCCTCGGCTCCGCCGCCGGCCGCGAAACCGGCCTCCGCGGACGGGCGCGTCGACCGCACGTTCCGGAACCCGATCCTGTTCGCCGACTGGTCCGATCCCGACGTCCTCCGCGTCGGCGACGACTACTGGCTCGTCGCGTCGAGCTTCCACGAGGTGCCGGGGCTGCCGATCCTCCACTCGAAGGACCTCGTCCGCTGGACGGTCGCGGGGCACGCGGCGCCGCGGCTCCCCTCTCCCCGATACGACGTCCCGCGGCACGGCGGGGGCGTCTGGGCCCCGTCGATCAGGTACGACGACGGCTGGTTCCAGGTCTGGTACGGAGACCCCGACCTCGGGATCTTCACCACCCGGGCCCGCGACCCCCGCGGCCCGTGGGAGCCGCTCCGCCTCGTGAAGGACGCGCGCGGTTGGATCGACCCGTGCCCGTTCCGCGACACCGACGGTTCCCTCTGGCTCGTCCACGCCTGGGCAAAGAGCCGCGCGGGATTCAACGGAATCCTGACCGTCAACCGGCTCTCGACCGACGGGCTCTCCGTCGTCGACGACGGGGTGAAGGTCTTCGACGGCGGCACCCGCCACCCGACGATCGAGGGGCCGAAGCTCTACCGGCGCGGCGAGTGGGTCTACCTCTTCGCCCCGGCCGGCGGCGTGAAGAGCGGCTGGCAGACGGTACTGCGGTCGAAGAGCGTCCTCGGGCCCTTCGAGGAGCGGATCGTCCTCGACCAGGGCGGAACGCCCGTCAACGGTCCGCACCAGGGGGGTCTCGTCGACACCCCCTCGGGCGAGTGGTGGTTCGTCCACTTCCAGGACCGCGGGCCGTACGGGCGCATCACCCACCTCCAGCCGGTGGCCTGGCGGGACGGCTGGCCGGTGATCGGCGAGGACCCCGACGGCGACGGGAAGGGCCAGCCCGTTCTCGTCCACCCCCGGCCGGACGCCGGACGTCGCGGGCATGCTGCGATCCCGGCGACTCCCGCAAGTCCTCAGGTCTCGGACGAGTTCGACGGCCCCGCGCTCTCCCCCATGTGGGCGTGGAACGCCAACCCCTCGCCCGGCTGGTCCTCGCTGGCGGCGCGTTCGGGTGCGCTCCGGCTCTTCCCGGCCTCCCGCGTGGCGAACGCTCCGGCCGCGCTCGCCCACCAGCCGAACGTCCTCCGCACGCGCCTCTCCGCCGAGCGGCTCGTCGCCACAACCCTCGTCGAGCTCCGCGGCGAGACGCCAGGGGCCGCGAGCGGCCTGGCCGTCCTCGGGCGCGACACGGCGTTCGTCGCCGTCGCCCGGACGGCGGACGGGTGGGAGGCCGTCTTCTCCTCGGGCGTCGACGTTCTCGAAGGCGGATCAGAGCGCGTCGTCGCGCGCCGCTCCGTCCGTTCCGGCCGCCTGCACCTTCGCGTCACGGTCGAGACCGGCGCCCGCCTGCGCTTCGCCACGAGCGAGGACGGGACGCTCTTCACGCCGATCGGCGGGGAGGTCGTCGCGCGCGAGGCGGCGTGGGTGGGGGCGCGGCTCGCCCTCTTCACGTCACCGCTGGAACACCCCGCCCCGACGGACTTCACCGACGTCGACTGGTTCCGGGTGGAGTGAGAATGCGCGCGCGGCTTCAGACCGGACCTCCCTCGGCGGCGCTCGGGGTCGTCCTGGCCGGGGCGATCGGCCTCTTCGTCGCGACCTCGCCCGTCGCAATCGCAGCCCGGACCGCGAGCGACGCGCCCGCGCGAACCCGTCCCGCCGGGGTCGACCTCGTCGTCGCAGAGGACGGGAGCGGCGACTTCACGACCGTCCAGGGCGCTCTCGACGCCCTTCCCGCCTCGGCCATCCGTACTCGCGTCGTCCTCGTGAGGAAGGGCGTCTACCGCGAGAAGCTCTTCGTGAGGAAGAGCCGGGTCGCGATCGTCGGGGAGGACCGCGAGGCGACGCGGATCGAGTTCGCCCAGCTCCGCCGCGAGTGGCGCGCGACGCACCCGGACGACTGGGGGGCCGCCGTCGTGAACGTCGGCGACGACGTGACCGACCTGATCCTCGCGAACCTGACGATCCGAAACGACTTCGGGTCACGTCACGGCGACCACGACCATCAGTTCGCGATCCGGTCGGGCGGGAACGCGACGCGTATCGTCCTGCTCCACGCGAACGTCCTCGCGGACGGCGGCGACACGGTGAGCCTCTGGAACGCCTTCACGGGGATGACCTACCACGCGTACTGCACCTTCGAGGGTTGGGTCGACTTCGTCTGCCCGCGCGGATCGAGCTTCGTCACGAACAGCCGATTCGTCGCGCACAACCTGACCGCCGCGATCTGGCACGACGGGAGCAAGGACCGCGACCACCGCTTCGTCGTCCGCGCCTCGCGCTTCGACGGCGATCCCGGGTTTCCGCTCGGGCGCAACAATCGCGACGGGCAGTTCTACCTCCTCGACTGCGCCTTCTCGGGAGCGATGGCCGACCTGCCCGTCTACCAGCCCTCCGCGCCCGAGTCGTATGCGTGGGAGCCACGGGCCTTCTTCCACGGCTGCCGCGGAGACGACGGCGATCGCCCCTGGTTCGCCGACAACCTGCAGGACGCCGACTTCTCTCCGACTCCGGCCGAGCTCACGCCGGAGTGGACCTTCTGCGGGCAGTGGGACCCGGAGGGCACGATGCCCGCGGTCCTCCCGTTCGCCGCAGTCCCGCGGCCGCACGACGGAGCGAAGGATGTCCCGCTCTTCGGCACGATGCTCCGTTGGGTCGCGGCACGCGGGGCGACGGCATACGAGCTCTTCTTCGGCCCGGGGAGCGAACCGCCGCGAGCGGTGCGGCTCGACGCGGGGACGACGGGCTGGAAGGCCGGCCCGCTCGCCGCCGGTACGCGCTACGCGTGGCGCGTCGACGCGATCGGGCCCGAGGGAAGGGTCCGCGGCGAGACGTGGGTCTTCACCACCAGCGCTCGCCCGTTCCGGATCGCCCTCGCGGGCGACTCCACCGTTACCGAGCGACAGGGCTGGGGAACCGGATTCGCCTCCCTGCTGGGCGCCGGTGCCACGTGCGCGAATCACGCCCGCGGCGGGCGGAGCACGAAGAGCTTCGTCGAGGAGGGTCACTGGGAGAAGGTCCTCGCCGAAGGGCCCGACGTCGTCCTGGTCCAGTTCGGCCACAACGATGCACCCGGAAAGGGGCCCGAGAGGGAGACGGACGCGTTCACGACCTACCGCAAGAACCTGACCCGGATGGTCGACGAGGCTCGGGCCGCCGGAGCGCGCCCTGTCCTCCTGACGCCGCTCACGCGGCGATACGTCGACGAGGCGGGCTGTGTCCGGTCGGACCTCGGCTTCTACGCCGACGCCGTCCGCGCCGTCGCTCTCGAGGGGCGTGTCCCGCTCCTGGACCTCCACCGGCTCTCCATCGAGGCGGTCGACGCGATGAGCCCGGCGGAGGTCGCCGCGCTCGGCGTCCCGAAGGAGGACGGCACCCTCGACCGGACGCACCTCTCCGCGCAGGGGAGCGCCGTGTTCGGCGGCCTCGTCGCCGAGGAGCTCGGCCGGGTGATCCCCGACCTGGCCGTCGCGTTCCATCCGGCCGGCGCACCTGCCGCGGGAGCGGATTCGACCCCTGTTGCCGGCAGGCCGTCGCAGGAGGCCGGCGACTCGATTCCCGACGGGGCCGCGGAGGGAAAGGACAGGGGCATCTCCGGTGTCCGCTCGCTCCTTCCGCTCCTCGAGCGGCCCACGGCCTGGTTCTCGACGGCCGAGGCGGCGCGGATCGGAGAGAGCCTTCTCCTCTTCCAGCGCTCGAACGGCGGCTGGCCGAAGAACGTCGAGATGACCCGGGCTCTCTCGCCTCGCGAACGGGAGGCGCTCCTGCGTCACCGGGCGGGCGCGGACACGACGATCGACAACGGGGCGACGTACACCCAGGTCCGTTTCCTCGCCCGTCTCTTCGCCGCCGCGCGGGACGAGCGCTTCCGGAAGGGGGCGTTCGACGGGATCGACTTCCTCCTCGCCGCGCAGTATCCGAACGGCGGGTGGCCTCAGTTCTTCCCTCTGCGCAGCGACTACTCACGGCATCTCACGTTCAACGACGGCGCAATGGCCGGGGTCCTCGCCCTCCTCCTCGACGTCGCCCAGGGCCGTGAGCCGTTCGCGTTCGTCGATGGCGACCGCCGCGCACGGGCCGCCCGTGCAGTCGAGAAGGGCACCTCCGCGATCCTCGCCTCGCAGATCGTCACGCGTGGGAATCGCACGGCCTGGGGCGCCCAGCACGACGCAGAGACCCTCGCCCCGCGTCCGGCGCGCACGTTCGAGCCCGTCGCCCTCGCGTCGGCCGAGAGCGTCGGGATCGTCCGGTTCCTGATGAGCCTTCCCGCCCCGTCCCGGGACGTCGTCGCCGCCGTCGACGCCGCCGTCGCCTGGCTTCGCTCCGTGCGCATCGATGGCCTTCGCGTCGAGCGCCGGGGCGCGACGTCGCACCCAGGCGGCGTCGACGTCGTCGCAACGCCGGATCCTGCCGCTCCTCCCGTCTGGGCCCGCTTCTACGAGATCGGGACGAACAGGCCGCTCTTCTGCGGACGGGACGGCGTCGTCCGGTGGAGCCTCGCCGAGATCGAGCACGAACGGCGGACCGGCTACGCCTGGTACGTCGACGCACCGGCCGCCCTCCTCGCGAAGGACTACCCCGCCTGGAAGGCGAAGCACGCCATGGAGGCTCCACGATGACGGACGAAACCCCCACCCCGGCCGGCTCCCCTTCCCGCCGCGAGTTCCTCTACGCCGCCGGCGCCGCGGCCGCTGCGGCCGCGATCCCCGCCCGCGCTGCCGCCGAACCGGCGCGCCGAACCCGCTACGCAATCGTCGGCACGGGGCACCGCGGCAGCGGCATGTGGGGTGCCGAGGCCCTGAAGCGCCACGGCGACACGCTCGACCTCGTCGCCCTCTGCGACGTCAACCCGCAGCGCGCCGAGGCCGCGAACACCCTGATGGGGACGAAGGCGCCCGTCTACGCCGACCTCGACCGGATGCTCGACGCCGTCAAGGTCGACCGGATCGCCGTCTGCACGGTCGACGCGACCCACTCGGCGGTCATCGCGAGGGCCCTCGACCGCGGCGTCGACGTCGTCACCGAGAAGCCGATGGTCACGGGCCTCTCGCAGTGCAAGGCGATCCTCGACGCCGAGCGGACGAACCGGCGGAAGGTCGCCATGGCCTTCAACTACCGCTACTCGCCCAAGCTCGAGAAGATCTGGTCGCTGCTGCGCACCTCGGGCCTCGGGAAGGTCACGTCGATCGACTTCTCCTGGTACCTCGACGTCTTCCACGGGGCCGACTACTTCCGCCGCTGGCACCGGCTGAAGTCTCAGGGCGGCAGCCTCTGGCTCCACAAGGCGTCGCACCACTTCGACCTCGTGAACTGGTGGCTCGGGGCCGATCCGGTCGAGGTCTCGGCCTTCTCCAACCTCCGCCGATACGGGAAGAACGGCGCGCAGCGGCACACCCACTGCCGGACCTGCCCGCACAAGGCGTCGTGCGAGTTCTTCTTCGACATGACGGCGAACCCGCGCCTGATGGCCCTCTACGCCGGCCCGGCCGGCGCCGACGGCTACCTCCGCGACGGCTGCGTCTTCCGCGAGGACTGCGACACCTGGGACACGATGCAGGCCGTCATCTCGTACTCGAACGGCACGACGATGTCCTACTCCCTGAACGCCTTCATGCCGTTCGAGGGGTTCCGCGTCGCCTTCAACTGCGAAAAGGGCCGCATCGAGGTTCGCGACTACGAGCGGCAGCCGTGGGAGGTGCCGTACGAGACCGAGATCCTCGTCGCGCGGAACTTCGCGAAGGACGTGGAGCGGATCACGCTCCAGAAGCTCCCCGGCGGCCACTCGGGGGGAGACCCGCGCCTCCTCGACGCGGTCTTCGGGACCGCCCCCGTCCCGGACCACCTCCACGTCCCCGACTCGCGCGCCGGCGCCATGTCGTGCCTCACCGGGATCGCGGCCCGCACGAGCTCGGAGACGGGAAAGCCCGTGAAGATCGCCGACCTCGCCCCCGCCGCAGGACTCGCTTAGAGGGGGGGTCAGGTCTACCTTCTACACTCTACGGTGGCCCGTAGAGTGTAGAAGGTAGACCTGACCCCGTCTTCGCACCCTCTTCGGACGACAATGCGCGGAGAGGGCTTGCCATGACGAGCGTCGCCGACACATCGGTCTCTGGTTCCGCCGGTCCCCGCAGGGACGACTTCTCGTATTCGACAGCCCGCGAGCCCCACGCCGGACGGGCCAGGGAGATCCTCAAGCGGCACCCCGCCATTCGCGAGCTGGTCGGTCGGAACCCGTGGAGCGCGCTCCTCGTGCTCCTCCTCGTCGGCGTCCAGGTCGGCGCCGCGTGGCTCCTCAGGGACGCGGCCATATGGGTCGTGCTCGTCGCCGCGTTCGCCGGCGGCGCCTTCGTGAGCCATACGCTGTGGGTCCTCATTCACGAGTGCGCGCACAACCTCGTCTTCCGGAGCAGCACCTGGAACCGGGTGATCGCCATCGTGGCGAACCTCCCTCACCTCCTCCCGAGCGCGCTCTCGTTCCAGAAGTACCACCTGAAGCACCACGCCTTCCAGGGCGTCTACGAGCTCGACGCGGACCTCCCGAACCTCTGGGAGGCGCGCCTCGTCGGCCGGTCGTTCGTGGGGAAGGCGATCTGGCTGTTCCTCTTCCCGATCTTCCAGGTGTCGCGGCCGCCGCGGCTGAAAGAGATCCGCCTCTTCGACGGCTGGGTCTTCGTCAACATCGCCGCGCAGGTCGCCTTCGACGTCCTCGTGCTGATGCTCCTCGGGCCGAAGGCGCTCCTCTTCCTGGGCGCGGCGTTCTTCTTCTCCGTAGGGCTCCATCCCCTCGGCGCCCGGTGGATTCAGGAGCACTACCTCGTCAACGGGGACCAGGAGACGACGAGCTACTACGGCATCCTGAACATTCCCGCGCTGAACGTCGGGTACCACAACGAGCACCACGACTTCCCGTCGGTGCCGTGGAGCCGTCTCCCCGCCGTCCGGAAGGCGGCGCCGGAGGCGTACGACACCCTCTTCTGGCACCGCTCCTGGACGCTGCTGCTCCTTCGGTTCCTCTTCGACCCGAACCTCTCGCTCTGGTCGCGGGTGGTCCGCGCGGAGAGGGGCGGCGTGAGCGTCGCGGCGCTCCCTGCCGCCCCGTAGACCCTCCCGACTCTTCAGGCCCCGTCGCTGCCGGCGTTCCTGTCGAGAAGCACCGCGACCCGCCAGCTGGCGTATGCGAAGAACGGGGCTGCGAGAACGTCGATCGTGTAGTGGACGTGCTGCCAGAGGACGCACGCGGCCACGGCCGCCGCAGAGGACAGGAAGAAGGCCCTGGAGCGCCAGCCCGATACCGCGAGCCCCAGCAGGAAGAGGGTGGAGGTGTGGCCCGAGAAGAACAGGTCCTTCGTCAGGAGCTTCCCCGGCCCGAAGAGGCGCACCAGGGGGTCGTTCAGCGGGATCATCCCGGGCGGCGGATCCAGCGGGGTGACATACATGGCGGCGATGCGCAGCAGCACCATGACGGCGTAGGCCTGGAGCGCCAGCACGAGCCCGCGGGGCTGAGTGGAGAGCCGAACGACGCCGATGACGAGACCGGCGTAGATCAGGCCGAAGGTCAGCCACGTCAGGTCTCGTGGCGCGAGCACGGCCAGAACGGGATCCGGGAGCGTCACGCCCGGCCGCGCCTCGACGACCTCGAGGAACCGGGTGAGGAGAGCGAGAACGCCGACGAGAGCCGGCAGCGTGAGCGCGAGGCGGAGCCGAAAGCCCGGGTTGCTCCAGGCCTCGCGCCACGCGCGTGCCACCGGCGTGTTCTTCCGGGTCGCCGGCTTCCGGGAACCGTTGCCGGAGTTCTCCGTCATCTCTTACTCACCTCTTCTGCGGCCGGGCTGAGGCCCGGACGCCGGGAAGCGTACGCTCAGCGCGCAGGGTGCGTCGGATGGGCGGACCCGTGCGTGACCCGCACGACGACGAACGTGACGTCGTCTTCGAGCGGCCGCAGGGCCCGGGCACGCGCAAGCGCCGCTCCGAGGGCGTCGACGACGTCGTGCGCGTTCGCGCCGGAAGCCGCCTCAGAGAAGGCCCTCGCAGCCCCGTCGTAGCCCAGCTCTCCGCCGTCCGCGGACCGCAGCTCGGCGAGGCCGTCGCTCGCGAAGAGGAGCGTGTCGCCGGGCCCGAGCGACGTCCGCCTTTCCTCGTAGCGCCCGGCCAGCCGGCCCCCCAACGGGAGCCCGCCGGCGCCGAGCTCCTCGACCGCACCCGTCCCCGCGCGGTGAACGAGAAGCGGGGGCATCGCCGCCGAAGCGAATGCGACGTCGCACGGCGAGACGCGCGCGAGGGCGAGGCACATCTTCAGCCGCTGGAGGCTCATCGCGGAGAGGACGCGGCCGCACTCCGCGAGCAGCTCGGGGAGCGTTCTGCCGGCCGGCATCGCGGTGAAGAGCGCTTTCGCCACGGTGACGAGGATCCCCGGAGCGAGGCCGTGCCCTGTCGCGTCGCCGAACGCCACGAGGATCGACCCGTCGCCCTCGGAGCGCAGGTCGTAGAAGTCGCCACCCACCTCGGCTGCCGTGTGCGTCGCCGCGGCGACGTCGAGGCCGGCGACCCTCGGGAGGACCCGGGGGAGCATCGAGAGCTGCAGCTCCCGCGCGCGTTCGAGCTCGCGGCCCTTCCGCTCGCTCTCCGCCGCGACGACGCGCGCCTCGCCGAACGAGCGTGCGAGGTAGAGCGACATCCCGACCGCGGACGCCACGATGCCGAAAGCGTAGACGGCACGGGTGCCGGCGACCGACTCCAGGACGCCGACGACGATCAGGACCTGCAGGACGATCGTGAGCAGGAGAACGGCGAAGCTCGCCAGGAAGATGCCGGCTCCCCGGCGGTCGATCGTCCGCCCGCTCCCTTCGATCCGCAGGACCTCCACCACGACGGCGGCGAAGAAGGGGATCCAGGCGTATCCCGCGATGGGCGGCAGGACATACGAGGCGACGAGAAGGAACAGGCCGGACCCCGCGAAGAGTCGCCACGTGCGCGGGTACGGCATCGTCCGGACCGCGTAGTAGGTGAGCAGGCCGAAGAGGATGGCGAGGACGGGGATCCCCTGGATGAGGGCATCGAGCGTCTCGCGCTGCGCCATGGTCGCGAGGAGCTTCTCTCGGTACTCGCGCAGCACGACGAGCGCGAAGGCGGCCATCTCGATCGCGTAGAAGAGGTTCTCTCGCGCACGGCGATCGAACGCGTAGAGGGCGAGATGGAGGAACGCGAGGAACGCGGGGAGCGCCACGATCGCTCCCCTGAGGCCGTTCAACCAGCCGGGTTCCACCCCTGCGGCAGGATCCCGGCCGGGCACGGCGAGCGAGAGCTGGAAGCCGATCCCGTCCCCCGATGCGGGTACACCGACCGGAAAGACGTAGCGGACCGCGAGCACGTGGTGCCGACCGGGAAGCGTCACGAGGCTCGACTCGCGGCGCGGCGAAGGGAGCTCGGGAGGGGACTGGCCGCGCCCGGCGCTCAGGACGAGCCGCCCGTCGAGGAAGACCTCCGCGGCCCCGGGCGTCTCGAGCCGGAGGGCGAGGGCCGAGCCCTGGAGCGCGGGCTCGACCAGCAGGTGGCGCCGAAACCAACCGATGCCGGGCCAGCCCGGCGGCGCCCCGTCCGAGAGCGTCGGGAGGACGACCTGCCAGGTGGAGTCGTCGTGGCCCGGGGCCTCCCGCCCCGCAGCGTCCCCGGGCGCGTATCGCCAGGCGAATCGGAGGACGAGCCCCTCGGAATCGGCAACCTGCGAGGCGCGGACCCGGACGGGCTTCGGTTCCTGCGCGCGGGCCGGACCACCGACGCCGAAGAGCAGGAGCGCCGGGAGGAGGAGGACCTTCACGCGCATCGCTGCGTTCCTATCGTACGCGGAATCTCGCCAGCCCATTAACGGGGTCTGGTCTACGTTCTACACTCTGCGGCCCGCAGAGTGTAGAGCGTAGACCAGACCCCCAGGCGATCCGCCCTACTTTCGAGGCGACGCCGGGCTGGGGCGGAGCGTCACGTTGCGCAGGTCGAGGTCGACGGTCCCCTCGATCCGGTTCCCTTTCGCGACGCTGCCGAAGGCGCTGTCGGAGACGGCGATCCCGCGGAGGGGTGCCCCGTCGAGCGCCCTGAGGAAGAGGGCGTGGACCGCCTTCCCCACCGTCATCCGTTCGACGCGGACGTTGCGGACCGTGGGCGGGAACGTCCCGTTCGCCCCTTCCTCGTAGAGCATGTCGATGTCGATCGCGTTGCCGACCTCGCCGATCGTCACGTCCCTCACGAAGACGTTCTCGACGATGCCGCCGCGCATCGCGTTCGTCTTGATCCGAAGCCCTCGTTCGAGGTCCGGGCTCGACATCTCGCACGTTTCGACGAAGACGTCGCGCGCCCCGCCGCTGATCTCGCTCCCGATCGTCACGCCGCCGTGCCCCGCCTTCATCGTGCACCGCCGCACGACGACGCGCTCCACCGGGGTCGCCAGGCGCCGCCCGTCGGCGTTGCGCCCCGACTTCAGCGCGATGCAGTCGTCCCCGGTGTCGAAGAGCGAGTCCTCGATGAGGACGTCCGACGAGGACTCGGGGTCGCAGCCGTCGTTGTTCGGGCCGTGCGAGACGACCTTGACGTTCCGCACGGTGACGTTCTGCGAGAGGACCGGGTGGATCACCCAGAACGGGGCGTTCGTGATCGTGACGCCCTCGATCAGGACGTTGCGGCAGCGGTACGGCTCGATGAAGGGGGGCCGGAGGCGGCTGCCCTCGCCGAAGACGCGCTCGGAAACCGGAACGCCGTCCTCCGCCATCCGGAGGAGGCGGTCCCGGTCGGCCTTCTGGCTCTCGGGCCCCTTCCCTTTCCAGGGCCACCAGTGTTCCGGGCCTGCGCCTCCGTCGAGCGTCCCCTCGCCCGTCACGGCAATCGACTCTTCCTCCAGGGCGTAGACGAGGGGCGAGTAGCCCATCAGCTCGATCCCCTCCCAGCGCGTGAGGACGGGCGGCAGGTAGAGCGCCGAGTCGGTCAGGAAGCGGACGACGGCCCCCTTTTCGAGGTGGAGGTTCACGTGACTCCGCAGCCGGATCGGACCCGTGAGGAACGTCCCGGCGGGGACGACGACGCGCCCGCCACCCGCCTTCTGGCAGGCCTCGATCGCTTTCCGGAAAGCCGCGGACGCGTCTTTCAGCCCGTCGCCCTTCGCGCCGAACTTCGTCACGGCGAAGTCCCTCGCGGGAAACTGGGGCGCAACGATGCGCGAGAGGATCGCCGGCAGCCGCGCCCACGGATCGTCGGCCGCGGGCGCCTGCGCGCCCAGCGCCGGGGCGAGGGCCGAGAGGAGGGCGAGCGCCGCGATCGCGGCGGAAGGCGCGCGGATAGCCCGGACGAGGCGCCGCACGGTCACAGCTCCGGGAGAGGGACGCCCTGCATGTCGTCGAACTCCTGGTTCTCGCCCCCCATCGCCCAGACGAACGCGTAGCGGCTCGTCGCGGCGGCGAAGTGCATCGACCAGACGGGAGAGAGGACGACCTGGAGGTTTCTGACGACGAGATGCCGCGTCTCCCCGGGGCGCCCCATGAAGTGGAAGACCACCGCGTCCGGCTCGAGGTCGAAGTAGAGGTAGATCTCGGTCCGCCGCGCGTGCCGGTGGGGCGGCATCGTGTTCCAGACGCTGCCCGTCTCGAGATCCGTCACCCCCATCACGAGCTGCCCGGTCGGGAGCGCCGCCGGGTGGATGTACCGGCGGAGCGTCCTCACGTTCGCGCGGGCCGGCTCTCCGAGCCGGAACGTCTGTGCCTCGGCGGGCGTCACCTTCCGGGTCGGGTGCTCGGCGTGGCACGGGTAGCTGACGAGGTAGAAGAGCGCCGGCGCGGCCGCCGCGTCACTCTCGAAGACGACCTGCTTGGCGCCGCGGCCGACGTAGAGGGCGTCCCGGTGCGCCAGCTCGTGGACGACCCCGTCGACCGTCACGCGTCCGGCCCCGCCGACGTTGACGACGCCGAGCTCGCGGCGCGCGCAGAAGAAGGGCGACCTCAGCTCGGCGGGCGGTTCGAGGGCGAGCGGCGCTGCCGCGGGAACGGCCGAGCCGACGATCGTCCGCTCGCCTTCCCAGTGGAGGAGCTTCACCTCGCCCGGGGCGAAGAGCCCCTCGACGAGGAACGCGGCGCGGAGCCCGGCCGCGCTCATCGTCTCGGCGCGGACGGAATCGACCAGGTATCGGTTTTCCATGTCGGCCCTCACGGGTTCGAGATCTCGACCTTCAGGGGCGAGCGTACCCTCTCGGCGAACGCGGCGATCTCGCGGTCCCACTCCTCGACGGTCTTCACGTCCCCGGCCTGGTCCCAGGCGGACCCCGCCCAGTGAATCGCCGGCCGCCCGGCCGAGGGCTTCCCGACGGCGAGCGTGTTCCCGTCGGCCTCGACGACCTCGGCGAGAAGGGACGGGTCGACGACCAGAGCGAGGCCGAGGTTCCCGTTCTCGCCCTTCTTGACCGGTTCCCAGGACCGGACCGTCCCGGCCGTCTTCTCCACGCGGACCGCGGCCCCGGCCGGCTTCTTCAGCCCGGCCGCGTGTGACACGGTGCCGCCATCGACGGAGTACACGCTCTCGAACCGGTTGAAGCGGGAGCCGGCGTCGAGCGTGACGCGCTTGACCTCCGAGACCTTCGCTCCGCCGGCATCCCAGGCGTCGTACGTCAGCTCGAAGACGAGACGGATCGGCCCGGCGGCCAGGACCCGCGAGTGCCGGAAATTCCGCGCGACGAAGAGGCGCCCGTCCTTCCAGACGCCGCTCCCGCCCGCGCCGCGGCTCTTGCCGGCCGAATAGAAGTCGGCGCCCTCGCCGGTGTCGCGGTGGTAGTCGTCGACCATGAGCCAGTCGTTGATCACGAGGCGCGACGTCCGCTTGCACCAGACGTCGACCGTGCTCGACGTCAGCGGCTCGGCCTGCCACGTCTCGAGCGCCGGGCCGTACATCCGGTGGACCACCCTGTCGTTCTCCCAGAGGAAGTCGTCGTAGCGCTCCCGGGCGAAGCGCCCGTAGACGCGGAAGTCCTCCCTCCGGTACGCGGCGCGCTCGCCCGGCTTCAGGACGTACCGCTTCGTCTCTCCGGGCGCGAAGTCGGCCTGGAAGACGAGGACGTCGTGCGCACCGTCGCCGTCGGAGTCGACCGCCTGCGAGAGGAGCGGTTTTCCCGTCGCCTCGTCGATGACAGCGACCTTCGCGAGCTCGGCGGCCGAAAGACCGGGCGCGGTCCCCGAAGGGACCGCGACGGTTTCGCCCACGCGGGGGCGATCGAGGCCATTCGTCACCGCGAGGCGCGTGGAGGGGCCCGCGGCGAAAAGGGGACCCGCGGCGAGGAGGAGGCTCGCCGCGGGCCGGATCAGGGAGGAGAGGCGCATCAGAAGCTGAGCCGGGCTCCCAGCTGCCAGTCGCGCGGGTTGTTCCGCTGCTCCCGGAAGTAGCCGAAGGTCGCGCTCCGCGGGTTGATGTCCGGGTTCCACCAGACGGTGTAGTTCAGGGCGTTGATCGCCTCGGCCCGGACCTGGAGGGTGACGTCCTGATAGAGGACGAAGGTCTTCGAGATGCCGAAGTCGAGGAGGTGGAGGTCCGGGTACCGGGCGCTGTCGATGACCGTCGGGAACGTCCGGATGTTCGCGTCGCTGACGGCGATGCGCGGGTCCGAGATGAGGCCCTGGGCGTCAGGGAAGTAGAAGCAGGACGTGTTCCATGCGGGCCGGTCGAAGCCGCCGATCTGCCCGTCCTTGTTCGAGAAGTCGGTCTTGACGTCCTCCGGGCTGCAGTTCGGGTCGAAGTAGAGGTTGTTGCTCCAGACGACCGGCTGCCCCACCTGGTACTGGTAGGCCGCCGTCAGCTGCCAGCCGCCGAGGACCGCGTCGAGAATCCCGCTCCAGTTCGAGCCCCACTTCCGGCCCTTTCCGAACGGGAGCTTGAAGATCCCGGCCAGCGTCGCGCGGTGCGGGCGGTCGTCTGGCGAGAGCCGCTTCGAGGGCGCGGCGTCCGTGGGATCCACGTAGGCCAGCTCGTCCATCAGCTTCGACCAGGTGTACGTGGCCAGGACGGAGGACCCGTCCTTGAACGACTTCTGGACCGAGAGCTGCATCGCGTTATACGAGTCCGTCCCGGTGTACTCCTCCACCGCGACCCGGCCGAACTCCGAGTAGGGCCTGAGGAGCTGGCGCCGCTGGATCGTCGAACCGTTGAAGCTGGTCCCCGGGAGGAGACCCTTGTAGGGGTTCGGGACGTTGGTGCTCAGGTACGTCTCCACCGCCGCGTCGCGGGACGCGCTCGTGGAGAGGTACTCCCGCGGGATGTAGTTGATGTCGCGGCGCACCGCGAGGTTCCTGCCCTCGCTGCCGACGTAAGCGGCGTCGAGGCGCCACCCCTTCCCGAGGTCCTGCATGACCCCGGCCGACCAGCGCGTGTACGTCGGGCTCTCGCGGTCCTGCTGCATGATCGACGCCGTCGTCGAGACGAGGTCCCGGCCGTTGAAGGTCGCGAGGCCGAGCGAGGAGCCGGTCGGCGACGTGAGCCCGTTCGGGAAGGGGTTGTTGAGGTCGGCGATGAAGGTCCCGCCGTTGTTCTCCGTCGAGACGAGGAGCGTCGACTGGGAGAACCCCGTCTGGTTGATGTTGTCGAAGAAGTAGGGGAACGAGAAGAGGCCGATGCCGCCGCGCACGACGGTCTTGTCCGTCAGGACGTACGAGGCGCCGAGGCGCGGGAGGAGCTTCGTCAGAGTGTCCCAGGTCGCACCCTGGCCGTAGAGGAGGCCGCCCCGGACCGCGAACTCGCCGACCGGGATCTCGGGGATCGGGTTCTTCGCGTAGGCCGCCTTCGCCGCGGCCTCGACCGGGTTCGAGCTCGTGAGGTCGAAGCCGTAGATGTTCCAGTCGTTCGCCTCCGTGAGCCCGTTGTCGATCTCGAGGCGCAGGCCGGCGTTGATCGTCAGCTTCTTGCCGACCCGCCACTCGTCGTTCACGTAGAGCGCGTTGTTGATCTGGCTGTAGTCGCCGTAGGTGTTCCAGTCGATGAGGCTGTTGCCGCCGGAGGTCGGGAGGCCCAGGAGGAACTGCGCGAGCGCCTGGCCTGCCTGGATGGTGGCGCTGTTGTTGGCACGCGTGTAGGCGCCCGTGAAGTTGTACCGGCCGCCGAGGTAGCCGTCGTCGGTCCTCCACCACTTCTGGTAGCGGAAGTCGTACCCGGCCCGGACCGTGTGGTCCTTCAGGAGCCAGGTGACGGACGGGGCGGCCCCGTAGTTGTAGAACGGGCGGTTGAAGCCCCGCGTGTAGTCGGACCGCTGCGCGCCCAGCGTCGCCATGCCGGCGATGTCGAACCGCGGCAGGTAGTCGTAGCCCCGAAAGAGCTCGACGGTCGCGGCGTCGAAGCCGAGCGAGGCGGGGTCGAAGTCCTGGGACGGGCTCCGGCGCTCGCCGAACTTCGAGTACGAGAGGCGGACGTCCCCGATGAGCGAGGAGGAGAACGTCCCGGTGTAGCCGAGCGTCGTGCCGAAGTTGTCGCGCGTGTCGACGCCCTGCGTGACGGCGAAGTCCTCGACGACGCCGGCCCAGTTGTACCGGTCCTCGAGGCGCTGGTTCCAGTAGCCGTTCAGGAACAGCTGGTGCCCGCCGGAGAGGCTCTGGTCGATGCGCCCGATGACGGAGTTGTAGTCGTAGGTCCGGTCCTGGGGCGAGTAGTAGTTGTTCGACTGGTCCGACTTCCCGGCCTGGTTCGGCATCGGGTAGTACTTCAGGAGGGCGAGCGCGATCGGGTTGAGCCGGTTCGTCGGGATGATGTTCCCGGCGAACGCCGTCCGGTTCGACGTCCCCGTCAGCGGGTCGTAGATCTTGATGCCGAGCCCGAGGAGCTCGGAGAAGTCGCCCTTGCGCATCTTCTCCGTCGGGACGGTGTACGTCGCCGGCTCGCCCGTGAGGTCTTCCAGCTTTTCGTACGCGACCATGAAGAACGTCGAGTCCTTGACGACCGGCCCGGCGATCATCGCGGCGAAGCGGTCGTAGTCGCGGCTGATGACGTCCTGCCCCTGCTTGTGCTGGAAGGGGGACTTGGCCGTCCGGTCGCTCGAGCGGTTGAAGTAGGAGGCCGCCCCGTGGAACTGGTTCGTCCCGCTCCGGAGCGCGAGGTTGATGACGGCGCCCGCGGTGTGGCCGGACTGGGCGTCGAAGGCGTTCGTCTCGACCTTGAACTCCGAGATCGCCTCCGAGGGCGGCGAGAAGCCGACGCGCCGGTCGGAGACGATGTTCGGGGCGCCGTCGAGCGTGAAGTCGTTGCCGCCCCTCACGCCGTTCGCGACGACGCCGCCGAGGTTGGCGTTGTCACCCGGGCGCGAGAAGTGGAGGTCCGACGCCTCCGAGATGCCGGGCGCGATGCGGCTCAGCATGTAGGCCGTGCCGTCGGCCAGCGGCAGCTCCTTGATCTGCTCCCGCGTGACGACCTGCCCTGTGACCGGTGAGGTCTGGTCGAGGAGCGGGGCGCCGCCGGTGACGACGATTTCCGAGGAGACGCCGATCGTCATGATGAGATCAACCGTCAGGACGGAACCGACGTTGACGGAGATCCCCTTCCGGGCGGTCGGCTGCAGCCCGGTCAGCTTCGCCGTCACGTCGTACTTGCCGGCGTTCAGGTAGGGGACCCGGTAGAAGCCCTTGGCGTCGGTCATCGCGTTCGCGGAGACGTTCGTCTCCACGTTCGTGACCGTGACGGACACCCCGGGCAGCTCTCCGCCCGAGTTGTCCACGATCCGCCCCTTGATCGTCCCGCGGTAGTCCTGTGCGAGCGCGAAGGAGCTGATGCCGAGCAAGAGCACCCAGAGGATCGTATTGAGCGAGCGAATCCGCGGTGTCATGGCGCCTCCTGTTTCCGCGTCACGGTCGAGTCGGTTCCGGTCGGGGACGGCCTGCAGCCAGGTTCGATTTGCCACCGCAATTCGTATCACCACGAGAATCGTCGTGTCAAGCAGTTGTTTTACCAATTTTGAAAATCTTTGAAGTCGTGCGGATTCCGGCAGGTCTGCCTGCGGCGCTCAAAAAGGGGTGCAGATCAGCCCGCTAAGTGATCTGCCGGGCTCCCGGGTGTCCCCCGGCAGCCTCGTAAGTGGTCAGACCGAATGATTTTCCTTCTCGGCGTCCACCTGACCGAAAGGCTCGCAGGGACGGGAGGGGGGGCGGCGTCCCGGTCCCACCCGGACGCCGCCTCGTCTCACCGAAGCTCCGGTCAGGCCGCCCGGGACCCCGCGTCCCGGCCGAGCCGGCCGAGGGGGATCCCGAGGTAGCCCTTCGCGTTGAAGAACGACACGTCTTCGACGAGCCGGCCGAGGAGGGCCCGGTCGTCGGGGAGGAGACCCCTCTTCACGTCGCTGCCGAGGATCTCGCACAGGAGCCTCCGGAAGTAGTCGTGCCGGGAGTAGGAGAGGAAGCTCCGCGAGTCGGTCACCATCCCGATGAAGCGGGAGAGGAGCCCGAGGTTCGACAGGGCGCCGATCTGCCGCTCCATCCCGTCCCTCTGGTCGAGGAACCACCAGGCCGAGCCGTACTGGAGCTTCCCGGGGACGGTCCCGTCCTGGAAGTTCCCGATCATCGTGGCGAAAAGCTCGTTGTCGGCCGGGTTGAGGTTGTAGAGCACCGTCTTCGCGAGGTGGTCCGCCTCGTCGAGCCGGTCGAGGAACCGCGCGAGCGACTCGGCCTGAGGGAAGTCCCCGATGGAGTCGAAGCCGGTGTCGGGCCCCAATGCCCGTCGCATCCGGGTGTTGTTGTTCCGGAGGGCGCCGAGGTGGTACTGCTGCACCCACCCGCGAGCGTGGTCCATCAGCGCCAGCTCGTGGAGGAGGGCCGACTGCAGGCGGCGCGACGCGCCCGCCTCCACCCCGCCCCCGCCCCGCAGGGCCACGAACGCAGCGGCGCACCCGTCCGTGTCCCAGTCTTCCGCCTCGATCTGCGTCAGGCCGTGATCCGAGGCGCGGCACCCCGCGGCGTGGAACGCGGCGTGCCGGCTGTCGAGGGCCTCCAGGAAGGCCTGCCAGCTCCCGATGGAAAGGCCGGAAGCGGCCTCGAGCCGGTCGACCCACGCGTTCCAGGCGGACGGGTCGTCGACCGCCCCCGCCTTGTCGGGCCGGAACGTCGGGAGGACCACCGTGTCGGGGTCGGGGCGTTTCGCCAGCTCGGCGTGGTGCGTGAGGTCGTCGACCGGGTCGTCGGTCGTACAGACGGTGGCGACCCGGAACTGTTTCAGGAGGCCCTGCGTCGTGAACAGGGGCCCTGCGAGCTTCTCGTTCGTCCGCTCCCAGACCTCGGCCGCCGTCCGCTCGTCCAGGAGGAGGTCGATCCCGAACGGGCGTTTCAGCTCCATGTGCGTCCAGTGGTAGAGCGGGTTGCGCAACGTCGCCGGGACGGTCCGCGCGTACGCCTCGAACTTCTCGCGGTCCGTGGCGTCCCCGGTGCAGAACCTCTCGGGGACCCCGTTCGTCCGCATCGCCCGCCACTTGTAGTGGTCCCCCTTCAGCCAGATCTCGGTGATCGTCGCGAAGCGGTGGTCCGTCGCGATCTCGGCGACCGGGAGGTGGCAGTGGTAGTCGATGACCGGCAGGTCGCGCGCGAAGCCGTGGTAGAGCTCCGTCGCGACGTCGGTCGAAAGAAGGAAGTCGTCGTGGATGAAGGGCCTCATGGCCTTGTCTCCTCAGGAGAAGGCCGCGGAACGCGGCTTTCTCCGCTCGTGGTGCGCGATGCGCATGGACAACTCAGTCCCGCCAGGCGGCGCCGCCCGGAAACTCGTACCTCTCGAGGGACTCGGGCTTCATCGCGATGCTCGTCCCCGGCGCCTCGGGCGCGACGTACCGGGCGCTCCGCACGACGCACGGGTCGAGGAAGTGCTCGTGCAGGTGGTCGACGTACTCGCAGATCCCCTCGTCGCGGCCGCCGAGCGCGATGGCGTCGAAGAACGAGAGGTGCTGCACGTATTCGCAGAGGCCGACGCCGCCGCCGTGCGGGCAGACGGGGACTCCGAACTTCGCGGCGAGGAGGATGACGACGAGGGCCTCCGAGACACCCGCCATCCGGCACGCGTCGACCTGGAGAAAGCGCAGGGCCCGTGCCTGCAGGAGCTGCTTGAAGACGACGCGGTTCTGGCAGACCTCTCCCGTGGCGACACCGACCGGCGCCACCGCACGCGCGATCGCCGCGTGGCCGAGGACGTCGTCGGGGCTCGTCGGCTCCTCGATCCAGTACGGGTCGAATCCCGCGAGCGCCTTCACCTGCCGGATCGCCTCCGGCACGTCCCAGCACTGGTTGGCGTCCAGCATGAGCCGCCGGCCCGGTCCGATCTCCTCACGCATGAGCGCGGCCCGGCGGGCGTTCTCCTCGAGGCTCGGGCCGACCTTCATCTTGAACGCGGTCCACCCGTCTGCCACCGCGTCCCGGCAGAGCCGCCGGACCTTCTCGTCGGAGTAGCCGAGCCAGCCGGTCGACGTCGTGTACGCCGGAAAGCCGTTCCTGAGAAGCGCGTCCTCGCGCTCGCTCTTCCCGGCGGCCCGCTCTTCGAGGAGACCCACGGCGTCTTCCGGCGTCAGCACGTCGGTGACGTAGGAGAAGTCGAGAGCGGCGACGAGCTCCTGCGGCGGGAGGTCGACGAGAAGCTTCCACAAGGGCTTGCCGGCCCGGCGTGCCTGGAGGTCCCAGGCCGCATTGACGAGCGCGCCCGTCGCCATCTGGAGGATCCCCTTCTCGGGGCCGAGCCACCGCAGCTGCGAGTCGGTCGTGAGGTCGCGAACGAGGCTGAGCATCCCCGACGGGAACGGGTCGAGGTCGCGTCCCTCCAGGTGGTGCGCCAGGGCTTTCACCGCCGCGACGCAGAGCTCGTTGCCGCGCCCGTTCGTGAAGGTCAGCCCGTGCCCTTCGAGACCGTCGTCCGTCCCGAGAGTGACGTAGGTGGCCGAGTAGTCCCCCTCGTTCATCGAATCGGAGCCGTCCCTCTCCCGCGAGGTCGGGAAGCGGACGTCGCGGACGGAGACGCTCTCGACCTTCAACTCAGCACCCCGCTCGCGAGGAACCCGCCGTCGACGACGATCACCTCGCCGTTGATGAAGCTCGATGCGTCCGACGCGAGGAGGACGCAGGCCCCCTGCAGCTCCTCCATCCTCCCGTAGCGCTTCAGGGGCGTCCGGGCGACGAGCTCGCGCCCCCGCTCGGTGCCGTCGAGGAGCTCCTGGTTGAGAGCCGTCCGGAAGACGCCCGGGGCGATGCCGTTCACGTTCACGCCCCGGGGCCCCCATTCGAGGGCGAGCGACTTCGTGAGGGCGGCGACGGCGGCCTTGCTCGCGTTGTAGGCGGCCACCTCGAAGAGGGCCACGAACGACGCGAGCGACGCGACGTTCACGATCCGGCCGCTCCCCCGTTCGAGCATGTGCCGCCCGAAGACCTGGCACGCGCGCAACGTCCCGGTCAGGTTCGTGTCGAGGATCCGGTGCCACTCCTCCTCGCCGAGGTCGAGCGTGGGCGTCCGCTTCGTGCAGGCGGCGCAGTTCACGAGGACGTCGACCTTCCCGAGCGCGGAGACGCACGCACCGAGGGCCTCCTCGAGCGACGCGCGGTCGGTGACGTCGGCCGTCACCCGGAGCGACCTCCGGCCGAGGGCCTCCACCTGCGCCGCCGCGTCCTCGACGTGCTCGCGCCGGCGGGCGATCGGCACGACGTCGGCCCCGGCCCGGGTGAGCCCCTGCGCGAGCGTGAGGCCGATTCCCGAGGTGCCGCCGATCACGACGGCGACACGTCCCTCGAGTGAGAGGGCCGGAAGGGTCACTTCGCCCTCCGGGCCTTCGGGCGCTCCCCCTCGTGGTGCGGCGCGGGCTCCTCCTCGGAGGCCTGGGCCTGCCGGGCCAGGCTGAGGTGCTCGCTCATCAGGCGGCGCGCCTCGTCGCCTTCACGGTCCTTGATCGCCCGGTAGATCTGGCGGTGGAGCTCCGCCGACTCCTTCAGGTCCTTCGCGCGCTCGACGGTCACCCTGCGGTACTCGAAGACGAGCTCGGCGAGCGTGTCGATGAGCGTCGTGAGAACCGGGTTCCCGGAGCCCGCGGCGACGACCCGGTGGAACTGCAGGTCGTGAACGAGGAAGGTCTGTGGGTCGTCGAGCGAGGCGAACATGCTCGTCACCTCGTCGGCGATCAGGGCGATGTGCTCGGCCGTCGCCCGCTCGGCCGCCAGACCCGCCGTCCCCACCTCGAGCACGCGCCGCGCCTCGAACATCTCGTCGCGCGTGAAGCCGTGGAGCGCCGCGAGGAAGCGCAGCGGCCCGTCCCCCAGCTTCGGCGGCCCGTCGGCAATGTAGGTCCCGGAGCCCTGGCGCGCCTCGATGACCCCCATCGCCTGCAGGGTCCTGAGGCCCGACCGCAGGGACGGCCGGCTGACCTTGATCTGCAGGGCGAGGTCCCGCTCGGCCGGCAGCCGGTCTCCCGGGTGGAGGCTCCCGCCCTCGATGAGGCGGCGGACGTGCTCGACGACCTTGGCGCCCACGGCGCCCTCGGATTTCGGTCGCTCGATCTCTGCGGTCTGACCTTTTCTCATTTCATCCTCTAAGTGGTCCTCGCCATGGATAGCACCCGGGCCAGGACGAGTCAAGTCCGAAGCGCGTGGGCACCGGCCCGGGCGGCCCTCGTAACGGCTCTGTGAGTCGCTCGCGGCCGCTCCGGCGCCCGGAGCGGCCAGCCGCCGCCCGGTCGCAGCCGGTCGGCCCTCTTTCGTCCTCAGCCGCATCCCTTCGCAGGAAAGGTCTGACCATATAGAATTCCGGGCCATGAGCACGCACGCATCCTTCTCCCTCGAGGGCCGCGTCGCCCTCGTCACGGGCGCCACGTCGGGACTCGGCGGCGCCATGGCCGAGGCCCTCGCCGCCGCCGGCGCCGACGTCGTCTGCCACGGGCTCGTCGAGCCCCCGGAGGAGACGATGGCCGCCGTCCGCGCCCTCGGGCGGCGCGCGGCCGCCGTGGTCGGCGACCTGAGCCTCCCCGCGACGGCGCTGCGGCTCGTCGGGGAAGCCGAGGCCGCCCTCGGTCCGGTCGACGTCCTGGTCAACAACGCCGGGACGATCCGCCGCGCTCCGGCGGCCGAGCACTCGGACGAGGACTGGGACCTCGTCCTCGCCGTCGACCTCTCGAGCCCGTTCCGCCTGTCGCGCGAGGTCGGGAAGCGGCTCATCGCCCGCGGGGCGCGTGGAAAGATCGTCAACGTCGCGTCCCTCCTCTCCTTCCAGGGCGGGATCCTCGTCCCGTCCTACGCCGCGGCGAAGGGGGGGCTCGCCCAGCTGACGAAGGCCCTCGCGAACGAGTGGGCGCCGAAGGGAATCAACGTCAACGCCATCGCTCCCGGCTACATGAGGACCGACAACACCGCCGCCCTCCGCGCCGACGCGAACCGGAGCCGGCAGATCCTCGAGCGGATCCCCGCCGGAAGGTGGGGCGAGCCGGAAGACCTCGCCGGCGCGGTCGTCTTCCTCGCCTCTCCCGCCAGCGACTACGTCACCGGCCACGTCCTCGCCGTCGACGGCGGCTGGCTGGCGCGGTAGGGGAACGGCCCGTGCCCACGCGCGCCGAGACCGTCGCCGCCCTCGAGGCGTGCGGCGTCGTCGCCGTCATCCGCCTGAAGGACGCCGGAGCCCTTCGCGCCGTCGTCGACGCCCTCGCCGCCGGGGGCGTCCGGGCGCTCGAGGTCACGATGACCGTCCCGGGAGCGATCGAGCTGATCCGGGAGATCGCGCCATCCCTCCCGCCGGACGTCGTCCTCGGCGCCGGCACCGTCCTCGACGCCGAGACGGCGCAGGCCGCGATCGAAGCCGGGGCGCGCTACGTCGTCAGCCCGGTCTTCCGGGAGGAGGTCCTGCGCGTCTGCCACCGGTTCGACGTGGCGGCGCTGCCGGGGTGCTTCACGCCGACCGAGATCCTCGCGGCGTGGGAGGCGGGTGCCGACATCGTGAAGGTCTTCCCCGCCACCGCCCTCGGGCCCGGCTATTTCCGGGACCTGCGCGGACCGTTCCCTCAGCTTCGCCTGATGCCCACCGGCGGTGTCTCGCTCGCGAACGCGGGAGAGTGGATCCGCGCGGGAGCCGTGGCGATCGGCGTCGGGACGGCCCTCGTCGACGCCGAGACGGTCGCCGCCCGCCGCTTCGACGAGATCACCGAAAGGGCCCGTCAGTTCGTCGCGGCGGTCGCCGCGGCGCGGAGCACCCTATGAAGACGACCGTCACCTTCGGCGAGATCATGCTGCGGCTCTCCCCGCCGGGATTCGAGCGGCTCTTCCAGTCGCCGCTCCTCTCCGCGACGTTCGGCGGCGGCGAGGCGAACGTCGCGGTCAGCCTCGCGCACTTCGGCCTCGACAGCCGCTACGTGACGCGCGTTCCGGCGAACGCCGCCGGGGATGCCGCGGTTTCGGCCCTGCGCGCGGAAGGCGTGGACGTCGCGGGCATCCTCCGCGGCGGCGAGAGGCTCGGCATCTACTTCGCCGAGACGGGCGCGAGCCAGCGCGCCGGCAACGTGATCTACGACCGGGCCGGTTCCGCGATCGCCGGGACGAACCCGGGCACGTTCGACTGGCCGCGCCTCCTCGACGGGGCGGCCTGGTTCCACGTCACCGGCATCACGCCCGCCCTCGGCCCCGAAGTGGCCCAGGCGACGAAGGACGCCGTCGAGGCGGCGCGCGCAGCCGGCGCGCGGGTCAGCCTCGACCTGAACTATCGGAGGAAGCTCTGGACCGAGCGCGAGGCGCAGGCCGTCATGCTCCCCCTCGCCGCGCGCGCCCACGTTCTCGTCGCGAACGAGGAGGATCTCCAGGCCTGCCTCGGGTACGAGGTCCGGGGCGCCGACGTCACCTCCGGCGGGCTCGACCCGGAGGCCTACCGCGAGACGGCCGTGCGGGTGGCGCGCGACCTCGGCGTGGAGACCGTCGCGATCACGCTCCGCGAGAGCCGCTCCGCGAGCCGCAACGGCTGGAGCGCGGTCCTCTGGGATGCCAGCGCCGCGAGCTTTCACGAGAGCCCGCGGTACGACGTCACCCTCGTCGACCGGATCGGGGGCGGAGACGCGTTCGCCGCGGGCCTCATCTTCGGCCTCGTCACGGGGCGCCCGCCCGAGGAGGCCCTCCGGTTCGCCGTCGCCGCGAGCGCCCTGAAGCAGACGATCCCGGGCGACTTCAACCGCGTGAGCGTGGCCGAGGTCGACCGTCTCGCCGCCGGGGACGGCAGCGGACGCGTGAGGAGATAGGCAGGCAGGCCAGCCGTCCACGCGTTCTTGACACGAGCTTGGCATCTGCTATCGTCCTCCGTTGCAAGGAGATAGCGGGGAGGCAGCCTCCTCTCTCGCCATCAACAAGAGGATGCCGACTCGTCTCGAACTCTCCCTCGAACGCGACATCGACCGGATCCGCCAGCAGCTCCTCGAGATGTCCGACCTCGCCGAGCGGGCGCTGCGCGACTGCGTCGAAGCGCTCACCGGCGGCAACCGGCAGCGGGCCTACGCCGTCATCCTGCGCGACCAGCTCATCGACGAGAAGGAGAAGGAGATCGACCGGCTCTGCCTCGAGTTCCTCGTGCGGCAGCAGCCCGTCGGCATCCACCTGCGCCTCGCCTACAGCGCCATCAAGGTCAATCTCGAGCTGGAGCGGGTCGGGGACTACGCCGAGAGCATCGCGCGGCAGATCCTCCGCCTGAGCGACCTGCCCGAGGCGCCCGAGCCGCTCCGCAGGCGCCTCGTCGAGATGGCCGACATCGCCATCCCGATGCTCCACGACGCGATCCAGGCGTTCGCGACGCAGGACGCCGAGCTCGCGAGGACGGCCGCCGTCAGCGAGCCGGCCGTCGACGCGCTCCTCGGCAAGCTCGTCACCGAGCTCGTCGACGCGGTCCGCGAATCGCGGATTCCCCCCGAGATGCTCATGACGCTCTCGACGATCGGGCGCCGGTTCGAGCGCGTGGCCGACCAGGCCCGCAACATGTGCATGGAGACCCTCTACATGTGCACGGGCGAGGTCGCCAAGCACCCGGGCGCCGACACGTTCCGCGTCCTCTTCGTGGACGAGCGCAACGCCTGCCGCAGCCAGATGGCCGAAGCGATCGCGCAGTCGCTCGACCAGCCCAGATTCGTCTTCTCGAGCGCCGGGCTCGACCCGCGGGCGGTCGACCCGAGAGCCATGGCCTTCCTGAAGGAGAAGGGGCACGACGTCAGCCACGTGGCGCCGAAGGGGATCGACCAGGTCCCGAACCTCGAGTACTACAACGTGATCGTCGGCGTCGCGAAGGAGGCCCAGGCGGCCTTTCCGCGCTCCCCGCGAAACCTCGTCTACGTGGACTGGAGCGTCGACGACCCGTCCATGGTCGAAGGCTCGCCGGACGAGATCCGCGCCGCCTACGAGGCGACCTACGACTTCCTCTCCCGAAACGTCCGCGACCTCGTCGGCGCCGTTCTCGGCATCACGCTCGACTAGACCGAATCCACCGCAGGAGAGCCCATGACCCGACCCCGTCCCCAGGCGCCGTTCCGGCTGTCCGCTCTCGCCCTCGCCTCGGCCCTCGCCGTTTCCGCCTGTGGAGGCGGAGGGGCAAAGGAGACGAAGGAAACGAAGGCGTCGCGAACCGTCATCCAGAACAAGGGTTCCGACACGATGGTCAACGTCGCCCAGGTCTGGGCCGAGGAGTACCGCAAGGCGGCCCCCGACGTCGAGGTCGAGGTCTCCGGCGGCGGCTCGGGCGTCGGCATCGCCGCCCTCCTCAAGGGGGCCGTCGACGTCGCGAACGCCAGCCGCGACCTCAAGCCGAGCGAGGCCGAGCAGGCCCTGAAGAACACGGGCAAGTCGCCCGTCGGCTTCAACGTCGGCTCCGACGCCCTCGCCGTCTACGTCCACAAGGACAACCCGATCACCGAGATCACGGTCGAGCAGCTCACGGAGCTCTATGCCGAGGGCGGCAAGGTGACCCGCTGGTCGGAGCTGGGCGTGACGATTCCCGGCGTGAAGGACGACACGATCGTGCGGGTGAGCCGGCAGTCGAGCTCCGGCACCTACGAGTTCTTCCGCGAGCACGCGCTCGGCAACCGGGACTTCCGGCTCGGCTCGCGCGACCTGAACGGCTCCAAGGAAGTCGTCGAGCTCGTCGGCACGACCCCCACCGCGATCGGCTACAGCGGCATGGGGTACGCGACGGCGTCCGTGAAGATGGTCCCGGTCGCGCCGAAGGCCGGCGCCCCGGCCGTCGCTCCGACGATCGCGGCGGTCCACGACAAGAGCTACCCGCTGGCCCGCTCGCTCCACCTCTACACCCTCGGCGAGCCCGAAGGGGCCGTGAAGGCGTACATCGACTGGATCCTCTCCCCCGCCGGCCAGAGGGTCGTCGAGGACGCCGGCTACGTGCCGGTCGCAGCGGGTGCGGCCGAAGCGCCCTCCGCGGCCCCGGCCGCAACCGGGACCGCGCAGCCCAAGCCCTGAGGAGGGCCTTCCGAGTGGACACGACGGCACGTCCCGTGCGGCCGCGCGCCGCCGTCCTCGCGGAGAAGGCGCTCGAGGCCGTCATCCGGCTGAGCGGCGTGAGCGCGATCGTCTTCGTCGCCGCGATCTTCTTCTTCGTCCTCAGGGAGGCCGCGCCGGTCCTCTTCAGCGAGGGCTTCTCGCTGAAGCAGTTCCTCTTCTCGACCGAGTGGTACCCGACCTCGGCCACGAACGTCCGCTACGGCACCTTCGCGCTGACGGTCGGCACGGTGAGCGTCACCGCCCTCGCCATGGTCCTCGCCGTCCCCTTCGGCCTCGGCGCGGCGATCTACCTCTCCGAGTTCTGCTCGCCCCGCGTGCGCGAGACGCTCAAGGTCGTCATCGAGCTCCTCTCGGCCATCCCGAGCGTCGTCTGGGGCTTCGTCGGCCTCACCGTCATGAGCAAGCTGATCGTCAGCTCGACCGGCGCGCCCGTCGGCGTGAACGTCCTGAACGGCGGGATCATCCTCGCCCTCATGAGCGTCCCCGTCATCGTCTCGATCGGCGAGGACGCGCTGAAGGCCGTCCCCGACTCGTTCCGCGAGGCGGGCGTCGCCCTCGGCGCCACGCGCTGGCAGCTCGTCTACCGGGTCCTCCTCCCCGCGGCGAAGAACGGCCTCCTCGCGGCCGTGCTGCTCGGCGTCGGGCGCGCGGTGGGCGAGACGATGGCCGTCCTCATGGCGACGGGCCACGCCGTGCACATCCCGGGGAGCCTCCTCGACTCCGTACGGACCCTCACCGCCAACATCGCCGCCGAGCTCGGAGAGGCCCCCTCCGGCTCCGACCACTACCGCGTCCTCTTCCTCACCGGGACGCTCCTCTTCCTCATCACGCTCGTCGTGAACCTGACGGCCGACTTCGTCGTCCGCGGGATCCGGAGGAAGTAGCCGTGGCCGGACGCTTCGCGAGGACCCCGCACGTCGCCCGCAAGGAGATCGCCGAGTCGGTCGCCAAGGGCGTCTTCGCCCTCATGTCGGCCGCGATGATCGTGCCGCTCGTCCTGATCGTCGGCTACCTCGTCGTCCTGGCGTGGCCGGCCCTGAGCTGGGAGTTCCTCCTCGACGTCCCGCGCCGCGGGATGACCGACGGCGGCATCTGGCCCGCGTTCGTCGGGACCCTCTACCTCGTCGGCATCTCGCTCCTCGTCTCGGCGCCGATCGGCGTCCTCGCCGCGATCTACCTGAACGAGTACGCGAAGGACAACTGGTTCAACCGGCTCGTCAACCTCGCCGTCATCAACCTCGCGGGCGTCCCGAGCATCGTCCACGCCCTCTTCGGCCTCGGCGCGTTCGTCTACGCGGCGAAGTTCGGCTACTCGATCCTCTCCGCGTCGCTGACGCTCGCCATCATGACGCTCCCCGTCATCATCGCGAGCACGCGCGAGGCGCTCGCCTCGGTGCCGATGGCCTTCCGCGAGGCGTGCTGGAACGTCGGCGCGACGCGCTGGCAGACGGTCCGCGCGGTCGTCCTGCCGAACTCCATCAGCGGCATCCTCACCGGCGTCATCCTCCAGGTGAGCCGCGCCGCCGGAGAGACGGCGCCCGTCATGTTCACGGGGGCCGTCTTCTTCAAGGCCGTCGAGCGGGGCGACCTCTTCCCGTACGCCCTGACGGACCAGTGCATGGCCCTCTCCATGCACCTCTACACCCTGGCCACCCAGGTCCCGAACGTGAAGGAGGCGCTCCCCTACGCGACCGCCGTCGTCCTCCTCGGCTCGGTCCTCCTGGTGAACGCCACGGCGATCGTCGTCCGGATCTGGCTCCGGAACCGGAAGAAGTGGTGAGGCCGTGGCGGACGACGTGAAGGACGACACGAAGGACGGCTCTACGGGCGGAATCAAGGAGATCGAGGTCTCCGGCCTCCGCCTCGCCTACGGCGGGAAGGAGGTCCTCCACGGGATCTCCTTCGACGTCTATCGCAACGAGATCCTCGCCGTCATCGGGCCGGCCCAGTCGGGGAAGACCTCGATGCTGCGCTGCCTGAACCGCACGATCGACTTCACCGCCGCGGCGAAGGTCTCGGGGACCGTGAGCGTCGGCGGCGAGGACGTGCGGACGATGAGCGACGTCTTCGCCCTCCGCCGGAAGATCGGGATGGTCGCGCCGCTCCCGACCGGCCTCCCGCTGTCGATCTACGACAACGTCGCCTTCGCCCCGCGCTGCTCGGGCCTGACGCGGAAGGCCGACCTCGACCCGATGGTCGAGAAGTGCCTCCGGCAGGCCGCCCTCTGGGACGAGGTGAAGGACCGGATCGACAGCCTCGGCACCGCCCTCTCCGGCGGCCAGCAGCAGCGCCTCACCATCGCCCGCGCGCTGTCGCACCGGCCCGAGATCCTCTGCCTCGACGAGTTCTCGATCGCGATCGACCCCGTGACGACGATGCGGATCGAGGACGTCCTCAAGGAGCTGCGGGAGGAGATCACGATCATCCTCGTGACGAACCTGACGCAGCAGGCCCGCCGCCTCTCCGACCGGACGATGTTCCTGCTGGAAGGCGAGATCGTGGAGCTCGACGCGAGCGAGGTCGTCTTCTCCGGCGACGCCCGGAGCGAGAAGACCCGCGACTACGTCAACGGGGTGTTCGGGTGAGCGCCGTACCGAACGCCATCGAGACCCGCGGGCTCTCCCTCTGGTACGGCAGCTTCCAGGCGCTCTTCGACGTCTCGACCGACATCAAGAGCGGGATCATCACCGCCCTCATCGGCCCCAGCGGCTGCGGCAAGACGACGCTCCTGCGCTGCTTCAACCGCGTGAACGAGCGCTACGGCAGCGTCCGCACCGCCGGGGAGATCCGGATCCTCGGGGAGAGCATCTACGACCCCGACGTGTCGCTCATCGAGCTGCGCCGCGCCGTGGGGATGGTCTTCCAGCGCCCGAACCCCCTCCCCATCTCGGTCTACGAGAACGTCGTCTTCGGCCTGCGCGTCCACGCGCCGCGCACCGAGCTGAAGCGCTCCCTCCTCGACGAGGCGGTCGAGAAGGCCCTCACCGAGGTCGGGCTCTGGAAGGACCTGAAGGACCGCCTGAACGCGAAGGCGACGGGCCTCCTCCTCGAGCAGCAGCAGAAGCTCTGCCTCGCGCGCCTCCTCCCGCTCAAGCCCGAGGTCATCCTGATGGACGAGCCCGCCTCCGCCCTCGACGTCGGCGGCACGCGCGCCATCGAGGAGCTGATGTTCGAGCTGGCCGGGCGCTACACGATCGTCATCGTGACGCACAACATGGCGCAGGCGCGGCGGGCGAGCGACGAGTGCATCTTCATGCTCATGGGAAAGATGGTCGAGCACGCCCGCACCGAAGACCTCTTCCTCAACCCGGGCGACCCGAGGACCGCGGAGTACATCGAAGGGCGCTACGCGTAGCGCGCCCGCGCGGGCGACCCGGCGCCGGTAGACTGGCGACGCCATGTGCCGAACGGTACGATTCGCCGCGTTCCTCCTCGCAGCCGCCCCCGTCCTCGCGTCGCCGCAGGATCCCTCCCCGCCCGCCGGGACGTCGGCCGCCACGCCCTCGCGCATCGTCGTTCTCCGGGTCCTCGACCGCCTGGAACGGCCCGTCGCGGGTGTCACGGCGTGCCTGCTGCCGGAGTGCACGAAGGCCCCGACCCAGACCGTGGACGAAGCCGTACGCGTCGTTCTTCCGGCGGAGCCGGCCGGCGGCAGGGCGCGCCGCCTCCGGCTTCAGGCCCCGGGGTTCGCTCCGGCCGAGATGGACCTCCCGGCTGAGGGGTCGCCCCCGCTGGTCGTATCTCTGAAGGCGAGCGGCTCCGTGACGGTCGCGTTTCTCTCTCTCGACGAGAAGAGGGAGGACTCGCTCGTCGTCTCCCTCGCCCCGGGGCCCGGCATCGGCACGAACCGGCCCGTGAAAAGCGTCGCCGAGCGAAAGCTGACGCTTCCCCCGCGTCCAAAGAGCGCGAAGGCCGTCTTCGACGACGTTCCGGCCGGGACTTGGGCGCTCTCGTGGAACGGGCCGAACGTGGCGAACGGGACGAAGGCGGTCACCGTGGCCGCCGTGCTGGTCGACGCGGGAACGCTCTCCCTGCAGCGCGGAATCACCGTGGAGGGGGCCGTCCGGGATGACCTCGGCTCTCCGGTCGCGGGGGCGCGCGTTCTCGTCTTGGCGCGGGCTGTGTTCGACCGCAGCGACCCGTACTTCGACGAGGCGCGGACCGCGGCCGACGGCGGCTTCTCAATCTCCGGGGCTCCTGCGGGCGAGCCGATCTCGTGGGTCGTCCGCTCGTCCGGCCACATGAAGGCCGAGGGAATTCTCGGCGGCGAAACCCGGCTCGAGATCGTCGTCGAACGGGCGCAGCACGTCTCCGGGCGGCTCGTCGACCCCGACGGCCTGCCCTTTCGGGAGGCGCAGATCGTCGTCCGGTACGTCACCGATCGCTCGAGCCGGAACCACGCTTCGAAGATCGAGATCGACGGCGACGGCGGCTTCTCCTTCCACCGCGAGATGCCGTCGAAAAGCCGCGTCGAGATCAGGGCGAAGGGACTCCGCCAGGCGAGGCGCGAGCTGGAGCCGCTCACCCAGACCGGCTGGCCGAAGGAGCTCTCGCTCGGCGAAATCCGCCTCGAGCGCGGGCGGACGGTTCGGGGCCGGGTCGTCGAAGGGGGCTCGGGCCTCGCGCTCGCCGGCGTGGCGCTGAAGACCTCGGTCGCGCAGAGGGACGGGAAGGCCATCGTCTTCGACGAGCAGGAGTCCGTGTCCGTAGAGGACGGGAGCTTCGAGATCTCCGGCATCGCGCCGAAGGAGCCCGTGGCGCTCTCGGCCCGCAAGGACGGCTACGCCCCGCGGAACCTCGACCTCGGCGGGACGGACGACGACGTCGAGGTCGTCCTCGGACGCGGCGGGCGCGTCGAGGGGCGGCTCTGCGGCCGTCCGTTCGAGCTCTCGCGCTCGGAGATCTGGATGACGAGCCAGCCGAACGTCAACTCGCGCAAGGGCGCACAGAAGGCCGACGCCACGGGCCGTTTCGTCTTCACAGGCGTCGAGACCGGAAGCATGACCTTCACCCGGGCGTGGGTCTACGAGAACCCCCTCATGCCGGGGGCCTACGGCGCCATGGTCGGCGGGACGAAGGCCACGGTCGTCGTCGAAGAGGGCCGGACCTCGACGATCGCCCTCGGCTGTGACGGGATTCGCCTCTCCGGCCTGTTTCTCCGCGAAGGATCTCCTCTCGCTGCGAAAGTGGTCGTCCTCTCCGGCCCGGGAGGGGCCGAGCCGGACGCGATGACCGACGCGGCCGGCGGGTTCTCCCTCTTCGTTCCCGTGCCGGGCCCGTACGAGCCCTACATCGACGAGGCCCCGGCTTCCGGGCTGAAATGGGCCCCCGTCGCCTGCAACGTCCCGGCGGGCGGCCTCGACGGATGCCTCCTCGACCTCCGGCCCGTCCCCGCACAGGAGAAACCGTGATCGACCCGTCTCATTCGTCCATCGCGCGCACCCAGCAATACACCATTCGAGACCTGACCCTATTGGGCATTCTCTTCCTCGCCGCATGGGCCGCGTTGCCGGTCCGCGCGGCGGAAAGCCCCGTCGCGGCGCCGCCGCCGGCCGCGACGCCCGCACCGGAGGCCCCGACGGGGAGACTCGCCGTCTCGTTCCTCTCGCCGAGCGAACGCGTCGAGGAGCCGCTCGTCGTCACGCTGACCCCCGCCCTCCCTGCGGAGATGCCGGGCCCGCGTGCGGCCGAGATCGAGAGGCGCCTGGTCCTGGCACGCCGCCCCGAGAGCTCCCAGGCCGTCTTCGAGGGGCTCGCGCCGGGCCGCTGGGTCCTCGCGTGGAGCGGACCGGGGGTCTCGTCCGACGAGAGGGGCGTGACGCTCTCCGCCGGGCCGACGCTCTCTGTCGACGTGCCGCTCCGCGGCGGACGGTCGCTGGCGGGAAGCGTGCGCGACGACCTCGGGATGGTCGTGGCCGGAGCGGAGGTCGTCGTCCGGACCGCAGCCGGCCCGTTCGACGGCACGCCCCGCCCCGTGATCACCGCGAAGAGCGGCGGCGACGGCGGGTTCAAGCTCGCCGGCCTCCCGGTCGACGAGGACCTCGCCTGGGAGGCGAAGGCCGAGGGACACGAGGTCTCGAAGGGCCGGCTCGGAGGAGAGACGTCGCTCCAGGTCGTCCTCGAGAGGGCGCAGCGGGTGACGGGCCGCGTCGTCGACGCCGACGGGAAGCCGATCGAGGGCGCCAGAGTAAGCGTGAGCTGGGCCCTCAAGGACGCCGACGGCGTCGCCCGCGAGCACCGGAGCCAGCCCGGTCCGATCCTGACGGACGCGACCGGCGTCTTCGCGTTCCACCGACTCTACCGATGGGACGGGAACCTCCTCGTCCGCGCACGCGGACACATCTCGGCACGGCGGGAGCTCGAGGCCCTCCCCACCCTCGGGGAGTCTCGGGAGCTCGACCTCGGCACGCTGACGCTCGAGGAGGGCCGCACGATTCCGGGCCGGGTCGTTGCCGCGGAAGGAGGGGCGCCGATCGCGAAGGCGCAACTGACGGCCGAGTGGGCGCTCTCGCCCCGTCTCCTCGACTGGGCCCACGCGACGAGCGACGAGGAAGGGGCGTTCGAGCTGAGCGGGCTGCCCGAGGGATCTCCCGTCCGGCTCGCCGCGAAGGCGCCGGGCTACGCGCTCACGTGGATCGATCTCTCCCCCGAGGCGACGTCGGCGGAGCTGGCTCTCCGGCGAGGCGGGAAGATCGAGGGGCTCGTCTGCGGCACGCCCGCCGAGCTCGCGCGGACGTCCGTCTGGTTCGGGTCGGAGGCGAGGCGGCACTCGAGCGGCGAAAACCTCGAGGTCGGCCCCGACGGCCGCTTCGTCGTCGAGAACGCCGAGCCGGGACGTTGGACCTTCACCCGTGCCTGGAGCCATCGCGACGCGGCCGGGCGGACCCTGGGCGGAGCGGGCGGGGTCGCGAATGCAGAGGCCTCCGCCACCGTCGAGGACGGCGCCACGGCCCGCGTCCGGCTCGCCTGCGACGGGATCCTCGTGACGGGAGCGGTCGTCGCGAACGGAACGGTGCCCGGAGAGAGGGTCCTCGTCCTCTCCCGCGCGAACCGGGACTTCGGCGACGGGCTCGTCGACGGCGCCAGCGGACGCTTCGCGATCCGCGTCCCGGTGCCGGGCCGATACGAGGTCTGGGGAGCCCGCCCGCCGTCCGGCCACGCCTTCGCCTCGCCGGCCTGCAACGTGCCCCCCGAGGGCCTCGCGGGATGCGTCCTCGACCTGTCGTCCGTGCCGGCGATGTGAGGACGTCGAGCTTTCTCCCTCGTTTACACTCCGGCGCAATCATGAGCATCCCGCTGCGCTTCACGCCGGCGCCCGAGTCGGGCGCCGCGCTTTCCGCCCTCGCCCGGGGCGTCCAGGGGTCGGTCATCCTGAAGATCGCGGCCGAGATCCGCGCGATGAAGGCCCGCGGCGAGGACGTCTGCAACCTGACGGTGGGCGACTTCGACCCCGCGTACTTCCCCATTCCCGGGGCCCTCGACGAGGAGATCCGCAAGGCCCTCTCTGCCGGGCAGACGAACTACCCCGCCTCCGACGGCATCCTCCCGCTGCGCGAGGCGATCGCGGCCTGGTACCACCGCGAGCTGGGGATCGACTACCCCGTCGACGGCATCCTCGTGGCGGCAGGCGCGCGCCCGATCCTCTACGGCATCTATCGGACTCTCCTCGACAACGGCGACGAGGTCCTCTATCCCGTCCCGTCGTGGAACAACGACCACTACGTCCACCTCTCCGGCGCGCGGGCGATCGAGATCCCGGTCCACGCCTCCTCTAACTTCTTCCCGACGGCCGAGCAGCTCGCACCGCACCTCGGCAGCGCCCGCCTCCTCGTCCTGAACTCGCCCGCCAACCCGACCGGGACCGTCATCGCCCCCGAGGAGCTGACGAAGATCGGCGAGCTCGTCCTGGCCGAGAACCGGCATCGCGCCTGGCGCGGCCGCCGGCCGCTCTACCTCGTCTTCGACCAGGTCTACTGGACGCTCACGTTCGGGAGCGCCACGCACGCCACGCCGGTCGGCCTCCTGCCCGACCTCGCGCCCTACACGATCCTCCTCGACGCCATCTCGAAGTCGTTCTGCGCCACGGGCCTGCGCGTCGGCTGGGGGCTCATGCCGCCCGTCGTCCGGAGCCGGATGGCCGACATCCTCGGGCACGTCGGCGCCTGGGCCCCGAAGCCCGAGCAGGTCGCGACGGCCGCGTTCCTGGGCCGGACGGACGCGATCGGAGCCTTCCAGGCCGGGATGAAGCGCGGCATCAGGGAGCGCCTCGACCTCCTCCACGACGGCTTCTCGGCGATGCGCGCGGCGGGGCTGCCCGTCTACGTGGTCGAGCCGCAGGGCGCGATCTACCTCTCGGTGAAGATCGGCCTCGTCGGAAAGCAGCCACCGCGGCACCCCGCTCCGGACGAACGAGGACGTCCGCGAGCTGCTCCTCTCGGGAGGCGGGTTTCGGCGTCGTCCCGTTCCAGGCGTTCGGCCTGAAGGAAGAGAGCGGGTGGTTCCGGATCTCGGTCGGGTCGGTCTCGGTCGACGACATCCGCGCCGCCCTCCCGCGGGTCCGGGCGGTCCTCGACGCCGCGTCCGCCTGAGGTGCGGCGGCCGGCCGGCGGGGCCTCGCAGGGCCGGTTGACGCTCCGGAGTTGACAGCCGTTCTCCCGTTGTGCTGCGTTGCAGAAGTCGGATAAAGTCGCTCCGATGTCGACCTACGACGAGGAGGCCTTCATGTACCGAAGCCAGTCCATTCCGGAGCTCGAGCGGTCCTGGTCCAACGACCTCAGGTGGCGCGGGATCGTCCGCCCGTACAGCGCCGCCGACGTGGACCGCCTTCGCGGCACGATCCAGATCGACTACCCGGTGGCCCGCATGGGCTCCGAGCGCCTCTGGAACCTTCTCCACACGGAGAAGTTCGTTCCGGCCCTCGGAGCGCTGACGGGCAACCAGGCCGTGCAGCAGGTGCAGGCCGGCCTCAAGGCGATCTACATGTCGGGCTGGCAGGTGGCGGGCGACGCGAACGACGCCCTCACGATGTACCCCGACCAGAGCCTCTACCCGGTGACGAGCGTCCCCACCGTCATCCGGCGGATCACGAACGCCCTCATGCGCGCCGACCAGATCCAGCACATGGAAGGCAAGTCCGACATCTACTACTTCGCGCCGATCGTGGCCGACGCGGAGGCCGGCTTCGGCGGCCCGCTGAACACGTTCGAGCTGATCAAGTCGATGATCGAGGCGGGCGCCGGCGGCATCCACCTCGAGGACCAGCTCTCCTCGCTGAAGAAGTGCGGCCACATGGGCGGCAAGGTCCTCGTCCCGATCCACGACTTCATCCAGAAGCTCATCGCCGCACGCCTCGCGGCCGACGTCCTCGGCGTCCCGACGGTCTTCATCGGCCGGACCGACTCCCTCGGCGCCGGGCTGATCCGCGGCGACATCGACAAGGTCGACCAGGAGTTCCTCACCGGCGAGCGGACGGCCGACGGCTTCTTCATCGTCAAGGGAAGCCTCGACTACGCCGTCGCCCGCGCCTGCGCCTACGCGCCCTACGTCGACGTCGTCTGGTGCGAGACCTCCACGCCCGACATCGGCGAGGCCCGGGCCTTCGCCCAGGGCGTCCACGAGAAGTTCCCCGGCAAGCTCCTCGCCTACAACTGCTCCCCCTCGTTCAACTGGAAGAAGAAGCTTTCCGACGCCGAGATCGCCACCTTCCAGGAGGAGCTCGGCGAGATGGGCTACAAGTTCCAGTTCATCACGCTCGCCGGCTTCCACACGCTGAACGCCTCCATGTTCAAGCTCGCGTACAACTACGCCAAGACCGGGATGACCGCCTTCGCCGCCCTCCAGGAGGAGGAGTTCCAGATGGAGCGCGAGTGGGGCTTCAAGGCGATCAAGCACCAGCGCTTCGTCGGCGCCGGCTACTTCGACCAGATCCAGCAGACCGTCGCCGGCGGCGAGGTCGCCACCGCGGCGCTCAAGGGCTCCACGGAAGAGGAGCAGTTCGACAAGCACTGAGGCTCCCCTCCGTTTCCCTTCCTCGCGATCCCTCCGTGGCGCTCCGGGAAACCGGGGCGCCATTTTCATTGGCGCGCCAGTCAAGGCGTTCGGCGCCCTGTCCGGCGCGCCAGAAACGAGAAAAGCGGGAGCGCCTTCGCGCTCCCGCTTCCGGGGATACCAGGGAATCCGTAAGGGCTAGAAGATGAACTTCAGTCCGAAGCGGAAGGTCCGGGGGCCCTGGAAGGCCAACGGCCGGCCATAGGAGGGGACCATCGCCGCCTTGGCCTCCTCCGGCCCGCCGTAGTAGGCCTCCATCAACGCGTCGTAGTTGTAGGGAACGATGGTGCCGAAGTACTCGGCGTTCGAGCCGTCGCAGGCGGTCGCGTCGCAGACGTCGTCGAAGTACTTGACGTTGCCGACGCGGGTCACCTCGGCCTCGTCGAAGAGGTTGATGACGTTCAGGCTCAGCTCGAGGCTGAAGTCACCGATCTTGAAGGGGTGAGCGAGGAGAAGGTCGGTCTGGGTGATGGCCGAGAGGCGGCCCATGTCGTTGCGGCCGTTGGGGAAGAAGTTGACGCCGTTGAAGGAGGCGTCCGTCGAGACCGGGCTGCCCGACGCGTACGAGAAGTTCAGGCCGACGTTCGTGCCCCAGGGAGCCTGGTAGACGCCCTGAACCTCGAAGGCGTGCGGACGGTCGGTGTTGAGCTCGCCGTCGACGAGAGAGCCGTCCGACGCAAAGCCGTAGGCGAGACCGTCGAAGTAGCGGGCGACGTTCGGGTCGGTGCGGCCGAACTCGTCGGAGCTCGCGAGGCCGGAGTAGTTGCCGGTCAGGCTGCTGTAGACGTAGGAGGCGCGGAGGGAGTAGTTGTTGGAGAAGCGCTTGTTGAAGGTGAGCTCGATCGCCTCGTAGTCACGAATCGCTTCGGGCTGGGCCGGAAGCGGGCCCGCTCCGTCCGGGTCGCCGGCGACGATGCCCTTGCCGGGGTTGCCGGTGATGTATTCCTCGCCGGAGGTGCCGTCGTCGTAGAACACGAGGTAGCCGATGTCTTCGATGGTGTTGATGAGCTTCTTGTTGACGTACCGCGCGCTGACGACCGAGTTCTTCGTGAGCTGGTAGTCGAGACCGAGCTGGAACTCACGGTTCTCCATGGGCTGGAGGTCCGGGTCGATGGAGTCTGTCGGGTCGGTCGGCCTGCGCAGGTCGCGGTTCTTCGACGCGACGCCGAAGTAGTTGCCGCAGGGGTTCTGCGCGGGCTGGAGGTTGTCGGAGAGGCCGCAGTTCGCGGCCCACTGCGTCCAGTCCTGCCGGCCTTCGTTGATCGGGTAGACGTGCGTGATCCACCGGTCGGCGCCGAAGGAGCCGCGCGGCATCTCGAGCTTCGTGATGTCGTAGTAGGTGCCGTAGCTGCCGTAGGCCTTCAGCTGCTGCTTGCCCGTGACGTCCCAGGAGAAGCCGAGGCGGGGAGCCAGCTTGTCCTCGAAGTTGAACTCCATGGCGTACTCGGGAAGGGTCGGGTCCTTCTCGAAGCCGTAGTTCGGGACCCGCTCCTGCTCGGTGCGGACGCCGAGGTTGAGCGTGAAGTTCGGGTGGATCGCCCAGGTGTCCTGGATGAAGAGGCCGATGTTGGTGCTCTCGGCCGATCCGACGGTCTGGAACCGATAGACCGCCACCGAGCCGTACGTGCCCCGGACGCCCTGCCCGAAGCGGTCCGAGAGGCCCCAGCGGGTCTCGAAGAAGTTGCCGTTGTCGCCGAAGACGACCTTGTTCTTGATCAGCTCGTACTGGACGCCCGCCTTGAAGGAGTGGCTGCCCAGGGCGGTCGCGAAGAGGTTCAGGTCGAAGCCGGCCGACGTGCGCTTCCAGCTGTCCTCGTCCGTCTGCCGGAAGGAAGCCAGCGGAACGCTCGTGAAGCCGGTGGGCTTGTAGAGCGGGCTGTCCGTCGGGAACGGGGCGATGCCCGCGGTGAAGCTGATGCGGTTCGTGGCGTCGAGGCCGCCCGTCTCCGTGTCCGTCTCGTACATGCCGAGGCGGCCGCTCACGTAGAAGTTGTTCGTCGGGACGAAGTCGGCGTAGGCGGAATAGCTCGAGGTCGGGATATCGGTGTTGACGTCGAGGTCCGCTTCCGCGGGGGTCGAGCCGTCAAAGGCCGGAAGGTTGCCATCCTGCTCGAACGGGCTGATGTTCGCCGAGATCTTGTAGACGAACTTCGACCCGACGTTCCCCTTGAGGTTGGCCGAGAAGAAGTGGTTGATGCGGTCCATGTCGTAGCCCGTCGTCGATCCGTAGGGCACGCGCGTGTCTTTGCGGATGTTCGGGTTGTAGCCCGCGAAGAACCAGAGCTTGTCCTGGATGATCGGCCCGCCGAGCGCGAAGCCGGGCTCGATCGAGGTCGCGTCGTCCTTGTCGTAGGTCCGGTAGTAGCCGGGCCACGACTGCTGGTAGACGGGGCGATCGTCGCCGTTCGCGTTGGAGTTCAGGCTGGAGTCGCCGTAGTAGAGGCCGACGAAGCCGTGGAACTCGTTCGTGCCGCTCTTCGTGATGGCGTTGATGACGCCGCCGAGCGCTCCGCCGAACTCGGCCGAGTAGCCGGCCGACTTGACCTGGACCTCTTCGATGAAGTCCGTGATCATCTGCTGGCCGGAGAGTCCGTCCTGCGGCTGGGTCGTGTCGACGCCGTCGATGACGAAGCGGTTCTCGGAGCCCGAGGCGCCGTCGATCGAGATGCCGCCCAGCATGAGCGTCTCCTGGGAGGCGCCGGCGGCCTGCGCGACGATCGAGGTGAAGTCGCGGCCCTTGGGAAGCAGCGAGATCTGCTCGGAGGCCATCGTGGCCGTCGTCGAGTTCTCGCCGACGGCGATCTGGACCCGCTCGCCGGTGACGACGACCGTCTCCATGACCGAGCTGATCTTGAGGGTGACGTTCACGGTGGCCCTGTCGCCGAGGGCGACGGAGATCCGCGAGGCCTCATAGGTCTGGAAGCCCTGGAGGCGGGCCGTCAGCTTGTATGCGCCGGGGGTCACGCGGGCGAAGCGGTAATCACCCTTCGCGTCCGTGACCGCCACGAGCGTGCCGCTCGGGCCCTTGATCTCGATCGAGACGCCCGGAAGCGACTCTCCTCCGTCGGCCGTGATCTTGCCGACGATCTGGCCCGTCTGCTCCTGTGCGAGTGCCGTACCGGTAAACAGAACGACCGCGAATACGGCGAGAACAATCCCTAGTCTCTTCATGGTTCCATCCTCCCTTCAAAATTCGCTCCGCGCCGGAGCGGAAAAAAACTGAGAACGTCAGCGACGGAGCGGATCGCCGGGGCGAACCGTCCCGTCCATCAACCGGGAACTTCCGGAAACAGCGGAGAACCTCCTTCCTTTCTGCAGACAGCGGGTCCGGGGCCCGAGTCGAGACGAGAATTTGGAGACGGATCGAGAATTACGTAGAGGTTCGAGTGGAGCCCCGCAGGCGGTTCCAGCACGGCACGTCCCGGACAAACCCCTGTTACCGGGCGCGTTACGCGGTCTCGAACCAGATGCGAATCTCCCATCCGACTCATATTCGTGTGCGATCTCAGAACCTGTATGAACGAATCATGCCGTGTTTGGCTCCCGGGGGGAAGCCGAATTCCATCGAACCGCCTGGGACCCCTGGATCGGCCCGGCGAGACGATCCAGGTCGGCTGGCAGTGAACCCGGGTATCAGGGCCTGGCCGCGGTGGCCCGGGCGACCGGGGCGCCGCCCTCTTCCGCCCGCCGCCGCCACGCCGCCGCTTTCCCCTTCTCGCCGAGGGAGTCGAGGGTGCTCGCGGCCAGGAGCGCGGTCCTCGCGGACGGGGCGGCCCGGTACATCTCCTCGAGGAGGCGGTCGACGCCGGGGCGGTCTCCCCTCATGAAGCGCAGGACGGCGAGGCTCACCCAGGGCTGGGAGTTGCCGGCGAAGGCCGCGATCTCGGCCCGGAACGCCGCCTCGGCGTCGTCGAACCGGTTCATCCGGGCAAGGGCGTCGCCGCGCAGGAACTCGAGGTTCCAGACCTGCGGGAGGCGCAGCTCCTTCGCGCGGGCCGCCGCCCGCTCCACGTCGGCGAGCCCCTCGGCCGTCCGCCCGGCCTTCAGCTTCACCTCGGCCAGCGCGAGGATCGAGGAGGGCTCCGGGTCACGCCCACCGGCGGCCTCGCGGGCCTCGCGCTCCGCCGCGGCGAAGTCGTTCCTCGCGAGCGCCACGCGGGAGAGGAGGATGTGGCCCTTCGTCGGGTGGTCGGAGAGCGCCCCCCGCGCGAGCTTCTCGGCCTCGTCGAAACGCTTGCGGCGCAGCTCGACGACGCCGAGTGCGATCGCGATGTCGGGGAGCGGGACCGGCGAGCGGTCGAGCGCCTGCCGATATGCCGCGGCGGCCTCGTCGTCGCGCCCCGCATCGGCCTGCAGCTCCGCGAGCTTGATCCACGCCTCCGACATCCCCGGGTTCCGGGCCACCATCGCCCCGAGGTGCTCGATGGCCCGGGCCGTCTGGCCGATCCCGGCGAGGCGCCACCCTTCCTCCATCCGGCGAAGGTCGGCGATGTGGTCGACCGGGTTCGGGAGATCGCCCCCGCCGGAGCGGTCGCGCAGGCCGCCGATGTAACCCAGGGCCGCGAGCTTCTTCAGCGTCTCCTCGTCCTCCGGCGCCGGCTTCTCGTTGCCCTGCGGGAACCGCAGCAGCTCGCGGGCGAGCCGCGCCGCCGTCGGCCTCTCCGCCGTCACCAGGTCGTTCTTCTCTCCCGGGTCGGCGACGAGGTCGTAGAGCTCGGGGCGCGGGCCGTGGATGTAGTGCCAGCGGTCGTCGAGGGCGCTCCGCAGGTCGGCCCAGCCGAGCTGGAGGCGCGGGTAGAGCGTCTCGCCGTAGATCGTCCGCGCCGCCGCGCCCTTCGCCCCGGCCGCGAAGAGCGACCTGCCGCTCACTCCCGCGGGCGTCGGCAGGCCGAGCGCCGAGGTGACGGTGGGGAGGATGTCGGAGAGCTGGACCGGGGCCGCCACGCGGCTTCCGCCGCCGCGGCTGCCCGGGAGCTTGACGAGGAGCGGGACCTGGATCGCCTCGCGGTAGAGGAGGAGCGAGTGCTGCTCCTCTCCGTGATCTCCGAGCCCCTCGCCGTGGTCCGAGGTGACGACGACGATCGCCTTCTCGTAGACGCCGAGCGCGCGCAGGTGCTCGAAGAGGTCCCCGACGATCGCGTCGGCGGTCGCGATCTCGGCCTCGTACGTCGCGCCGTACTCGGCCAGGAACGGCGCGGCGGGCTCGTACGGGAGGTGTGGCTCGAAGATGTGGAAGAAGAGGAAGAACGGCCCGCCGGCACGCCCGGAGAGCCACTCCTTCGCGAAGGCGAGCGTCTTCTCGCCGGGGCGCTGATAGCGGACCGTCGCGACTCCGGGCGTCGTCGGCACCGAGTCTTCGTAGAAGTCGAAGAGCGCCCCGAGCCCCGTCTCGCGGCGGAGGACGTAGGTCGACACGGCGGCGCCCGTCGCGTAGCCCTGCTCCTTCAGGAGCCGCGGAAGGCTCGGGTGGAGGTCGCCCCGGAAGACG
Source organism: Holophagales bacterium (assembly GCA_016719485.1). Classification (NCBI taxonomy): domain Bacteria; kingdom Pseudomonadati; phylum Acidobacteriota; class Holophagae; order Holophagales; species Holophagales bacterium. The sequence continues at coordinate 306,685 of JADJZB010000020.1, read as the reverse complement.
AAGCCGGAGTTGTTCCTCACGCCGTGCTCGGGCGGGAGCATGCCCGTGAGCATCGACGTGTGGGACGGGAGCGTCATCGGCGTCGGCGCCCACGCCTTCTCGAAGAGCCAGGCGTCGGCCGCGAAGCGGTCGAGGTGCGGGGTCTTCACCTTCGTGTAGCCGTAGGCCGGGAGGCGGTCGGAGCGGAGGGTGTCGATGGAGACGAGGACGACCGGGGCACCGGGGAACGTCGCGGCTCCGGGCTCCTTCTCCGGCAACGTGCGCCGGCACGCGGCACAGGCCAGCAGCGCGAGAACGGGCGCGACGGCGCGGAGAGCCCGGGAAGGCCCGATCACCGTGGCGGGCCTCCGCCCGCCGACAGGCCCGGGAACCGGCGCGCCGCGTCGGCCCGGAGCCTCTCGGCGCCCGCGGCGTCTCCCATCGCCGTGAGCAGCTCGGCACCTGCCGCCCAGGCCTGGGGCCCCGGGACGGCGCGGAGCATCTCGTCGATGACCTTGCGGGCCTCTGGCATGCGTCCCCGGGACCCGTAGACGAAGGCGAGCGTCTTCCAGCCGTTGAGGTTCTGCGGGAACTTTCGCGTCTCCTCCAGCAGCTCGGCCTCCGCCTCGTCCCAGCGGCCGAGCCTCCCGAGCAGGTTCCCGCGGAGGAAGTGGAACCCGATGAGGTCACCGAGGCCGCGCTCGCCAACCTTCGCCTTCACGTCGTCGGTGATCCGGAGCGCCTCCTGGAAGTTCCCCCGGCCCGCCTCGACCGTGGCGAGGACGAGCCAGGAGCGCTTGCGGCCCTCCCCCGTTTCGATCGACCGCCGCGCCTCGGTCTCGGCCTTCGCGTCGTCCCCCATCGCCAGGTACGCGCGCGCCTTCACCTCGTGCCCTCCCGTGTCGCCGCGGGCGATCGCCAGGTCCGCGTTTCGGAGGGCCTCGTCCGGGCGTCCGACCTGGAGAGACAGGTTCGCCACCGAGATCAGGTAGTTCGTCCGGTCCGGCGGCGAGAGCTCCACCGTCTTGCGGATCGCCGCGAGGGCCTCGTCCGTCCGCCCGAGGCGGGCGAGACCCTGCGCGTAGGCCTCCCACGCATCGACGATCCTCGGGTTCCTGTCGAGGAGCCGCTTCAGCACCTCCGTGCTCTCCGGCACGCGCCCCGCCTTCGCGAGGCCGAGGCCCTGTTTCAGGAGGCCGAGCGTCTCGATCTCGTCCTTCGGGTCGGGTAGCGGGCCGCTCGCGGCCGTCGTCATCGTGAGATAGCCGAGCGAGGCGAGCTTCCTGGCGTGCTCGTCGTCGACGGCCTCCGGCGCGACGAAGGTGCTCTTCCGCTTCTCCAGCTCGGCCTTCATCGCCCGGAGCGGGCCCGGCTTCTCGGAGGCCAGGTTCTTCGCCTGCCGCGGGTCGGTCTCGAGGTCGTAGAACTCCGGCCGCGGCGCCTCGACGTACTGCCACTTCCCGTCCGTGAGCGCGTGGAGCTCGCTCCATCCGAACCGGATCCTCGGGAACCAGGTCTCGGCGAGGATCCGCCGCTCGGGAGCCAGCTCCCCCGCCGCGAGGCGGACGAGCGAACGCGCTTCGGGCGGCATCGCGTAGTCCGGCACGCCGACGGCCGTTGCGATCGTCGGGAAGACGTCGGTGAGCTGGACGGGCGTCGCGACGCGCGCGCCGGCGAGCGGTGGCTTCTCGCCCGCGCTGGCCGACGGGAGCTTGAGGAGGAGCGGGACCTGGATCGCCTCGCGGTAGAGAAAGACGCCGTGCTCGTCCTCGCCGTGGTCGCCCAGACCCTCGCCGTGGTCCGAGAGGAAGACGACGAGCGACTTCTCGTAGAGCCCCCGACGTTTCAGCTCGTCGAGGAACGCACCCACGGCCGCGTCCGCCGCCGCCACCTCGCCGTCGTAGGGGTCGGCGACCCGGCTGCGGAACGGCTCGGGCGGCTCGTAGGGCGAATGGGGCTCGTAGAGGTGCAGGAAGGCGAAGAGCCGGCCCGACTTCGAGCCGTCGAGCCAGCCGCCCAGGAGCCTGGCCGTCTCGCTCCCCGGCCGCTGCACCCGGTTCGCCGGAAGGCCCGGAGCCTCGGGCTCGATCCGGTCCTCCCAGAAGTCGAAACCGCGCGCGATGCCGCTCGACGCGCCGAGGACGATCGACGAGACCGCACCTCCCGTGCCGTACCCCTGCCCCTTCAGCACCTCCGCCAGCGTCGGGAGCGTCGCGCCGAGGCGGTAGCCCCCGTTGTCGAGGACCCGGTGGACGCCCGGCAGGGCCCCGGTGAAGAGCGACGCGTGGGCCGGAAGAGTGAGCGGAACGGGGCTCCACGCGCTCTCGAAGAGCACCGAGTCTTCCCGGAGCGCGGAGAGGGCGGGCGTGACCGCGCCGACGTGCCCGTAGAACGGCAGGCGGTCGGAGCGGAGCGTGTCGACGACGATCAGGATGACCGGCGCCCCGGGCGTCACGGACGGCGCGGCGGTCCTCGCCGCTTTCCGCGTGCACGACGCGAGGAGCAGGAGCGGGAGGGCCACGAGGGCGACGAGCGCCACGAGTGCCACGAGTGGCGAGGTGCGGCGGTTCATCGGCGCATTCTCCCCGGGTTTTCGCCGGCGGCCTCCTCGCGCGCGAGGTACGGGTCGAGCGGGAACGCCCGCCGCCCCTCGGCAAGGAGCGCCCGCGCCTCGCCGGCCTGCCCGAAGCTCCTGAGGCTGAAGAACCCCGCGAGGTACGCCTCCGCCGTCGGCACGGCGCGCACCATCGCCGCGACGCGCCGGGCGGCCTCGGCCAGGTCGCCGCGCGCGGCCGCGACGATGGCCAGGCCCGAGTGCGCATCGACGTTCCTCGGATGCGCCTCGAGCTCGAGGCGGTGCTCCGCCTCGGCCTCGTCGAGCTTCTCCTGCCGGCCGAAGACTTCGGCACGTACCACGTGGAGCCCCTCGGGCGGTGCACCGCCCGCGCGCGAGAGCCCCTCGTCTGCCGCGCGGAGCGCCTCGGCGAGCCGGCCCTCGCGCAGAAGGACGCGCCCGAGTACGACGTACGCCCGCGTGTCGCCGAGGTCGCGGGCCAGCTCGGCGTGCCGGCGGGCCTCGTCCAGCCGGCCGGCCCTGAGGGCCAGCGAGGCGACGTTCACCACGTAGTTGGATCGCCCCGGCGGCGAGAGAGCGACCGTCTTCTTCAGCGCTGCGAGAGCCTCCTCCATCCGCCCCAGCCTCTCGAGCGCGCTCGAGAGGATCTCCCAGCCGTCGACGAGGCGGGGATTGGCGGCGAGGACCTCGAGGAGGATCGGCACGGCCTCGGCGCTCTTCCCCGCCGTGTGGAGCTCGGCGGCCTGCTGCAGGCGGACGAGGCTTCCGATGGCGTCCTTCGGGTCGGGGCGCGCTCCGCCGTCGTCCCGGGCCGTTCCGGTGAGGTAGCCGAGGGCCTGGAGCTTCTTCGCCGTCTCCGCGTCGGCCGGCGCGGGCCCTCGGAGCGCCGTCCGGCGCCGCTCGGTCTCCACCACCATCGCGCGCAGCTCCGGCGGCCTGCGCAGCGCGAGGTTCACCTTCTCCCCGGGGTCGTCCACGAGGTCGTAGAGCTCGGGCGTCGGCGCCTCGATGTAGTGGTGCCGCTCGGAGACCAGCGCCCGCAGCTCGCTCCACCCGAGCCGGATCCGCGGGCTGAAGTTTTCCGCGAAGACGCGGCGCGCGGGGGCGGGCCCCCCCGCCGCGAGGGCCGTGAGGGAGACGGTGCCGGGACGCCCGGGGAAGGCCGGGACGCCGAGAACGTCTCCGATCGTGGTGAAGACGTCGGTGAGCTGGACCGGCGCGGCGACGGACGATCCGGCGAGCGCCTGCCCGGGCAGCTTGACGAGGAGTGGCACCTGGATCGACTCGCGGTAGAGGAAGATCCCGTGCTGCTGTTCCCCGTGGTCGCCCAGCCCCTCGCCGTGATCGGAGAGGAAGAGGATCAGCGCGCGGTCGTAGAGGCCGTCCTTCCGGAGCCCTTCGAGGAACTGCCCGACGATCGCATCCGACGCCGCGACCTCGGCGTCGTACGGGTCGGCGTACCGCGAGCGGAACGGCTCCGGCGCCAGGTACGGCGCGTGCGGCTCGTAGGTGTGGAGGAAGGCGAAGAAGGGGCGCGCGGCGTTCTGGCGGACCCAGCCGAGGAGGAGCGCCGCGGTCTCGCCGCCGGGGCGCTCGACGAAGTCGAGCATCGAGACCGCGCCGCGCGCCTCGACGCGCTCGTCGTAGAAGTCGAAGCCCCGCGAGATGCCGCTCGGCGACGCGAGGACGGCCGCCGAGATCGCCCCGCCCGTCGCGTAGCCCGCCCCCTTCAGCAGCGCGGCGAGCGTCGGGTCGCTGGCCGCGAGACGGTAACCCGAGTTGTCGAGGACCCCGTGGCCTCCCGGCTCGAGGCCGGTGAAAAGCGACGCGTGGGCCGGGAGCGTGAGGGGGACGTGCGAGTACGCGTGCTCGAAGAGGACCGCGTCCTTCCGCAGGGCGTCGAAGGCGGGAGTGGCGACCTTCGCGTATCCGTACATCGGCAGGCGGTCGGAGCGCAGCGTGTCGACGCAGATCAGGACGACGGGGGCGTTCGGGAACCTCGGGCTCGGAGCGGGCGACCTGGCCCGGGAACAGCCGACGACGGGCACGAGCGACAAGCCCGCCACCACCACCGCGGCAACCTGCACCAACGCCCTCTGCATTCCGCGGTGGAGGATACCGTCGGCGGCGCCGCCGTCCAGGACCCGCGCGGCCTTCAACGCTCCCGGAACCGTACGTCGAGAGGGTAGCGCGTGGCGGCGGCCCGGCGGACCGCTTCCGCTTCGGCGACTCTGCCGATTGCCTGAAGGCTCCTGATCGCCGCCGCCGGTCCTTCCGGGCCGGGAACGTTTTCGAGTAGGCCGCGAACGGCTTCGGTGGCGTCGTCCTGGCGCCCGGCGGCCGCAAAGAGGGCGACGAGCGCTGCCCGGGCCTCAATCCGGGCCGGAAAGAGCCGGACCTCCTTCTCGAGATCTGCCTCGGCCTCCGCGACCCGGCCAAGGCGCGCAAGGGCGTCGCCGCGGACGAAGTGGAGTCCCGAACGCCCGCCGGCCAGCTCTCCTCCCGCGGCCACCTGGGCCTCGTCGGCCAGCTGGAGGGCGCGGGCGAGGTCGCCCCTCAACGTCGCCACCCGGGCCAGGACGAGGAGGGCCCGCGTCCGTGAGCTTCCCCGGCCGAGAGCCCGATGCGCGGCCTCCTCCGCCCCCCTGAGATCTCCGGCCGCCAGGCGCGCCCGGGCGACGACCTCCTCCGCTCCCGGGTCGCCCAGCGCTCCCGCCGCCTCGGCGTGGCGCACGGCCGTCTCGACCTGTCCGGCCTGGAGAGCGACCGTCGCGACGGAGAGAAGGACGCTCGTCGATCCGGGAGGCGAGAGCGGAACCATCCTGCGGACGGCCTCGACCGCCTCCTCGTTTCGGCCCAGCCCGAGGAGCGCCTGCGCGTAGAGCTCCCACCCGTCCCGCACCCTCGGGTTCGCGTCGAGGAGACCCGAAAGGAGCCGGACCGCGTCGGCGAAACGCCCGGCCTGCAGCGCGGCCATCCCTTCCCGGAGGGGTTCGAGGGAAGCGATGACGTCCTTGGGGTCCGGAAGGGCCCCGCCGCCCGGGGAGGACGTCGCCGTGATGTAGCCAAGCGACGCGAGCTGGCGGGCCTTCTCGGCGTCGACCGGCGACGGCGGCCGGAACGGGGACCGGCGCGCCTCCAGCTCGGCCCGCATCGACCGGATCGGACCGGCCTTCTCCCCGGCCCGGTTCGTCCGTTCCGCCGGGTCGGCGGCGAGGTCGTAGAGCTCGGGCCGCGGCGCCTCGATGTAGTGCCACCGTTCGTCGGCCAGCGAGGCGAGCGGGCTCCAGCCGAAGCGCGTCCGCGGGTAGAAGGTCTCCGAGAGGATGCGGCGCGACGGCACATCCGTACCACTCGCCAGGGCGACGAGCGAAACGGTCCCGGGCCGCAGAGGACATCCCTCGAGCGCCACCGTCTCGCAGATCGTCCGGAAGACGTCGGTGAGACCGACAGGCGACGCGACCGTCGCTCCGGCCAGGCTGCGGTCCGGGAGCTTCAGAAGGAGCGGGACCCTGATCGATTCGCGGTAGAGAAAGATGCCGTGCTCCTTCTCGCCGTGGTCGCCGAGCCCTTCGCCATGGTCCGAGAGGAAGACGATCAGGCTCCTGTCGTAGAGCCCGGCGGCCTTCAGCCTCGAGAGAAACGCCCCGACCGCCGCGTCCGCCGTGGCGATCTCCCCGTCGTAAGGATCGGCGTACGCGCTCCGGAACGGCTCCGGCGGAGCGTAGGGACTGTGAGGCTCGAAGATGTGAAGGAAGGCCAGGAAGGGCTTCTCCCTGCGGCCGGCAACCCAGCGCCAGAGGATCGCTTCCGTATCGGCTCCCGGTCTCTGGACCAGCGTCATCGGCTGACCGGGGACCGGGGCCTCGAAGGAATCCTCCCAGAAGTCGAACCCCCTGGAGATCCCGCTCCGGCCCTCCAGGACGACGCTCGAGACGGCTCCCCCGGTCTCGTAGCCGTTCGCCCTCATCACCTCTGCGAGCGTCGGTACGGAGGGCGCGATCGTGTAGCCCGCGTTGTCGAGAACCCCGTGCTCGCCGGCACCGACGCCGGTCAGGAGCGCGGCGTGCGACGGAAGCGTCAGGGGTGCCTGCGCGTACGCCGTCTCGAAGAGGACCGCGTCGGCCCGCA
>JADJZB010000019.1 GCA_016719485.1 Holophagales bacterium | reverse complement strand
TTGTTTCGTGATTTTCGCTTAAATAGTTAAAAAATTTTCTAAAATCCGCCTCCAAATCTAAAACAACGTCTACCTTGTAGATCATAGAGTTTGCCTCTAAAAAGTACTTAAACGCTTGCCGGAAGCTTACTGAATAGTGGAATGTCATTATAACTTTTTTTAGGGTTTTTCTAGTAAAGTATTTTTCGTTTGTTTTTTGAACATTGTTGGTTTTGAAGAAATCGCTTACTATTGCTGTGTATGGGTCAAACCAAGTTGTGCCGCTGTTTATGTTACACATTACAAGGGCAGCACCGTCCTTTATGCCCAAAAATTTAAATAAATGTTGGAGTACAGACGCCGTTGAGTCTTTACATATGAAGTAGTTTTGTACAGGCATCTCCAAAATAATATCGTCCAATATGTAGCATACTTTTTGAAACTCCAAAACCTCGTCCAGATCTAACGAGTCCAGCTTCGGCGTTTTATTTTCTTTATACAAACTATACAGTTCTAAACCACCATCGACAAAATTATCTAATGTAATTTTACCATTATCTAATAGTTTGGTTTTGAATAGTTTAGCCAGCTCTACTAAACACCAAATAATTATTTGTTTCATATAATCGCATTTTACTGTTTGGAACTTCCCCGTTTCAAGTTTGCAAAACTGTGCTTGTATTTTTTTATACGATTTGGTGTTTTTTGTGCTGCCCCTCAGCTCCTCCGTGATCTCCACATTTGATCCGCCCGTATAGGTGTATACAGACCGCAACCACTTATTATTTATTATACTCAACGGGCTTTTACAGTATATACGACCACGAAAATCGTAGTAATGCTGCAGCTTAAACCGCTCGCCCCGCGTACCCACACCCCTTAAATACTTATACATAGTAAACCACAGCTCTAGCTTTAGTTCCTCTGATATAAGTTGGGATGCTGTCACTTTTAGTTTACGCTCCTCCACACCCTTGGCCCACAGCTTACTATAATAATTCTCGATCTGATTAAACTCCTTCTTGACGCCGAATCCCCACGTTATATTTTTTAGTTTTTCAAAGAAAAAAGTATTGTTTTTTAGCTCTAAGGCGGAGGCGAGTGTTTTCAGGCTTTCGGGTAGGGTGCCTGGCTCCACCTGTGCTCACTTATTATAAACTTTTATAAATGTCTTTATAAACTTTTTTTTTTCTTTGCTGGTGTTGTTTTTGTGTAGTTTTTTCTCTGCCCGGTATAGTATATAGAGTCTACTATAAAAGTCGAACTTTATGGTATGGCTCAGATTTTTCTTCAAACCTTGCATTTCGTGTGACCCCTCTAGTATCTTTAGCTTTATATCATTTATTTGCTTTTGGTATATCTGATTTATGTTGCTGGCAGCATCTTCATCATCTAAATCCACCCCGTACTTTAGGCACACTTCGGCCTTAAACTTGTTTAGCATTCTTAGGTCTACCGCATGTTCAATATTATCCAAAGATATTATAGCAGAGCTGTTTATGGAGGACCTTTCAGTTGAGTACTTGTTTTGTACAACCAAAGGCACCAAAGCACCTGTGCAGCCACCATAGCGGAGTACCGTGTCATCGAGCCACAATGTGACGCTACCAAGGGGTGTTATGACTAGTTCGGGTAGTATTTTTTTAAAATCACCAGGGAATATAAGCACACTATACTGTTTAAACCCCCCTTGGTAAATTACTTTACTCTCACAGCTAATTACGCCATTTATTTCTAAAAACTGCAACAACAACTCCACCATACGCCTAGCAGTTTTTTTGCCTAAAGTAACGCCGAATAGTCGCGTATAGACTTCAAAAAGAAGTAAATAATTTTCAAACTTTCCTTTAAACTCGGCGGCGCTAACAGTAAACTGGGCTTTAGTGTCGTCGGCACCTATTCTATTTTGTTTTGTGTTTTGTGCACGCTCTAAGCCCCGTTGTTTGGTCTCGATAGAATGCGCACCAACACACACATCAAGCACCGCATCATTAATATCGTAGTGTGTATCCACAATTTGGTCTAACCCAAAGCCGAGTGTGCTATAGTCGTCGGGATCAGGCGTGTCAACCCAATGCTCGTCCTCATCGTAAACGTTTTTTAATTCGTCAGCAAGCATGCTAGCCTCGACCTCGTTTTCTTTTCTTTTTTTAGTATTCGCTTTTATTGATTTAAGAAATATAATTGTAAGCAGCCACGCGCACAAATCATCATCCTGCATATCGGGCACTTGATGCCGTATTACCTGTTTACAGAGCTTGTTTATTTCAGTTAGCAAGTCAGCGTGTTGTCTACAAAAATCGATTATTGCTGCGTTTAGATTGGAAAACAAATCTATGTACTGAGCTAGCCCCACCCTTTTATATTCAGCTACATCAAACCCCTGCGCAATCGTGTTAAATACCTCATATTCCACCTCGTAAAGAAAATAAGATAAGTCGGCGGGGGCGCTTATACTTCTAACAATCCGCCTTTTATTTAGTGTTTTTTTTAATTTGAATATTGAATCCGCCAAGTAATTAATTAATTTTACACCCCCACAGCGTGACACGTCTTGGGGGTACCCACCTAGTATTTCGCACGTTTTAGGTATATTTCCTTGTTATTTACTAAATCCTGTTCTTTGTTTAGGTAATATTTCTCCGGCTTTTTTTTTTCTACATAATACGGCGTCCAACCCACCCCCCCTGCGATAAGACCATCTATAATAAATGCTGTGTACTGGTAAACAATTTGATGGTTGAGGGTTGGGTCTAGGTTTAAAATAGCTTCAATATATTTACGTGGGACCAGCTCTAACGCCGCACTACTTATATTGTAGACACCGTCTTTGTCTACCCAGACCACGCCTGGATTTGCGTTAAGAAGCATATCGGGTTTTATAATTTCATTAATTAAAATAGTACACACCACATTTGTCTCGTACGGGCGCGTATAAGTTACAATATCGATTTTTTGTAAGTTGTGTTTGTGATCTGTTTGGGTGCTTTCTATCAGCTCAACCATCAGAAAATGTAAAAACACCCAAGCTGCTATTTCTTTTGTTTTAAAGTAAGTGTTGAGGGTGTGTATGATTTTATAGTCTGGGGTGACTATACTTGTTAAATTGTTTATATACTTTACGTTTGTATCCGTGTTTGTAAAATCAACCCACCAACTTTGGTTATAGTATTCGCTGTACTTTTTTAATAAAAAACTATAAATCTCTTTGTTCACCTATTAGGTGTACTTTTTAAAAATTACTCATTTAAATATATACTTAATACGCCTTTTTGGTAAAAAAACCACTCTTGAATGCCGCTGGCAAAGCTCCTGTTATAGCTGTATAGTAAATCAGAAAACCCATGCTCTGGTTTGTGTAAAATAAACGCTAATACGTTGGTGTACAAAATAAGGTCGCAAAGATTTAAAAATCTTATAGGCAACCGGCTGATAATTATTAGCAACGTCACTAGGTATGACCCACCCCCCCGCCGCTTTCAGATGCTTTTTTTGATGCACGCAATTCGTACATAAGCAGAATATACCATGTACTCTGGTATAAGTGCGGCGTTGTTCCTGACTGTCCTGTGTCAAATGCCCAAATTAGTGACCAGTTTAGATTCTAATTTTTTGATATTTATCGACCACAACGTGCATATTGTAATAAAGTACCCAAGCAAAAAACAGTAAAGGATAGCTAATCAAATTTTACTGAGCACAAAGATCATTAGATTCAAACAGAAAATTATCAGCCGCCAGTCTACCCGCGCAAACTTGGCACCATTGCGCCACAGCCCATAAAATAAATTAAAAAAAGAAAAGCCTAGCCTTTCTTGAATACTGTTTAAAATCCTCGCCGCGCTGGTAGGGCTTCAAAAACGCCACCCCAACAACAAGTATGTATATATATAAAAAACAGTACCAATTCGATTTGAGTAGTAAAGCTCTGCGCAACTACAAGCAGCCACAAACAATCAACAAACCACAAGATTAATTAATAATTTGAACAGGCTCATACTTTTATAGTGTACTTGCTTTAAATGTCCATTGAATCCACCAACTCTTCCAAGTTATGTGTATGTGTTGCCATATTTTCATATGGGTTCCTGTTTAGTTCCACGCTAAGTTTGTATAAATAGTCAAGGGCCTTACCACTTTTTTCGTTGGCGCAGCCAAATGCATTTAACTTTAATACTATTTTGTTGCATAGGTCTTGACCGATTGCACTACGCACTTTATAAAATCTTTCTATTTGTATACTGTATGCCTCGCCAAGTACGTTTTTCAGCGCAGCCTCGTTACCCCCGCACAAGATATTAGCGACTACTGCCTGTAGGGGTAGAAGTAGCAGCCTGCTATGGCTTGTGCCTAGGTTGTAGGCGATTTTATCCGTCAGCGCAATGTGCTGAGCAGCCCGCAGATTATTGGGGCTATCCAAGACGTCAACAAACTGTGTTGGGTTGTTTAGGTAAATAAATTGCTGGCGACACCGCCCACCCACGCTAAGGCTTCTGC